>DATFIF010000172.1:0-3724 GCA_035270405.1 Paludibacteraceae bacterium
AGACGATGGTTCACTCAATAACGTCAAATGGCATGATATGCTGTTTCGTCATACCATTTGGGCCGTGGAAATATTACCAAGTAAAAATATGTATTTAACAGTAAGTTATAATCACCGACGCCGAAAAGAGATGAACGTAACAGACTGGAAAACGGCTGCTGGCTTTGCCTTTGGAGCTGGTATACATGTCTACAAATTTAACGTGGGATTTTCCTTAGTTCCTTATCAGGTTGGAAATTTATCGTATCACGTCACCTTGAGTACTGGATTATCGGAATTTGGAGTTAAGTAAATTACTGTTTTTGATTCAGCAATTAGAAAAGGATATGAAAAAAATTATTGTCGCTATTGATGGATTATCCTCGTGCGGAAAAAGCACAATGGCAAAAGAATTGGCCAAAAATGTTGGATACGTGTATGTGGATACTGGTGCTATGTATCGTGCCGTATCGCTATACTGCATTCGTCAAGGCTGGATGACAGCTGACTCAATTAATGAAACAGAATTAGAAAAACATATCGGTTCTATCAATATAAGTTTCAAAACCACACCTGATGGACGCCAAGAAACGTACTTGAATGGTGAAAATGTAGAACGAGACATTCGCACATTGGAAGTGGCCAATGGCGCAAGTCGTGTCAGTACTATTGGATTTGTTAGACGCGAATTAGTACGCCAGCAACAACGCATGGGTTTAGAGAAAGGTATTGTAATGGACGGGCGTGATATTGGCACTGTGGTATTCCCTGAAGCAGAACTGAAAGTATTTGTTACAGCATCGGCCGATGTAAGAGCACAACGCCGTTATGATGAATTGGTAACAAAAGGGCAAGCAGAAGATTATGAGGCTGTTTTAGCGAACGTGAAAGAACGCGACGAACGCGACACTAACAGAGCTGAAAGCCCGTTAAAGCAAGCACCCGATGCACTGGTGATTGACAATTCAAAACTCACCAAAGCCGAGCAGCGTGATCTGCTCCGAAAATGGTTCGACGAAAAAACAACAGTATAACGTAATACACAATAATAAAAAAAGAGAGGCTAATTACCTCTCTTTTTTATGTATAAATGGTTGCTTACCACACTACCACTTTTTCTTGTGCGGCACCAACTTTTACAAGGTAAACGCCTTGTGGCAAAGCTATGTGGCTTGTGCCTGCTGTGTGCATGTTTTCGTACACTTTGCCGCCTGTAAGCGTGTACACCGCCACGGGAGTTGCTGCGTCTGATGTAAGCAATACACTACCTTTACCGCTATAGAGCGCTACACTAGGTTCTAAAACCGCATGAACCGCAGTGGGTGTAACAGCTTGAATAGTGCCGAAATTTTTCCATGTCGAAGCCTCCTGATAAGCACTTACACTGCCGGACGGAACTGATAAAGTAGCAGTAGCTATAGGTGTAGTACCTCCAAATGTTCCATTTATTTGTGGAGGAGTTACAGCAAGGCAGGTTACATCTGTGAGCAGCGGACAGTCAGCAAACACATAATAATCCATTTTAATCATTCCCGTACCTATCTTTACGGTTTCTAAGTTAGAACAGCCATAAAAAGTATGCATATCAATAAATTTCACACCATTGCCAAGCTCTACCGAAGTTAAAGCTGTGCACCCATAAAAAGCAAACGCTCCAATGGTATCGACAGAATTTGGAATGAGCATGCTCGTAATTCCTGTACCCCTTAATGCATGTCCTCCAATTTTTTTTACTGTTTCAGGCAGTGTTACTGAAGTTAGTGAAGGTTTATTCATCAATCCATAATCAGCAAGTGCAGTAACAGTATAGGGAGTAGCACCATTCATAACTGTAGCCGGAATGTTAGCTGTTGTTCCACCAAAACTGACACTTTTGCCCACAGCTACTTCATTTGGATCTTCAGATTTAATTACATACTCAATATCGTCTACGGTAAACGTCTCGCCCACGGCAGCCTTGAGTATACCAGTTGCTAAAAAAGCAACTACTAAAAATGTAAACATGTGTTTCATAGTCATAAAAGCTTTTTGTTAATAATTTGTTCTTTAATATAAAATGCAAACATAGGTATTTTTTTCATATTCTGGTGACATTAAACAAAATAAATAGAGGTGGATTTGCTCATTTTAGAGTAAATGACTATTTTTGCACACAGATTTAAGTACGGGATGTAGCTCAGTCCGGTTTAGAGTACTCGTCTGGGGGGCGAGTGGTCGCTGGTTCGAATCCAGTCATCCCGACCAACACACAAAGCGAAATCGATACTAGATTTCGTTTTTTATTTACAAACACTTATGCGAAAATTAACAAATCCATGGGAAAGTCTCTCTGGTTATAACTGCTTTGGCTGTGCGCCACACAATGGTGCAGGCGTAAAAATGGAGTTTTATGAAGACGGAGATGAAATAGTAAGTGTATGGCAACCAAAATCGCAATTCCAAGGTTGGCTAAACACCTTACATGGTGGCATTCAATCCGTTTTACTCGATGAAATTTGTGCTTGGGTTGTATTGTGCAAACTTCAAACTACGGGCGTTACCTCCAAAATGGAAACACGTTTCCGCAAAGCCGTATCAACCACGGATAACTATCTGGTATTAAGAGCCTCTATACAAGAACAAAAACGCAATATTATCACCATAAAAGGAAATCTTTACAATGCGCAAGGTGAGCTTTGTACCGAAGCCGTGTGTACTTATTTTACGTTCTCAAAGGAAAAAGCAGAAGAGATGAATTTTAAAGCATGCGTAACTAAAGGCGAAGATAAAACGTTGGACGAGATTATTCAAACGTTACACCGTTCATAATTTAAAATACTTCCTAAACGGAGTTTAGCGCAGTTGGTAGCGCGCTACGTTCGGGACGTAGAGGTCGGGCGTTCGAATCGCCTAACTCCGACAAAAAAAGGAGATAATCTATTGGTGATTACCTCCTTTTTGTATCAAATGCGAAAACTATTAGTTCTCTGGTACGATTAGTTTATAACCCTTACCATGAATGTTAATAATTTCTACTTCCTTGTCATCTTTCAACAATTTACGTAATTTTGTGATATACACGTCCATACTACGAGCGTTAAAGTAGTTATCTTCCACCCAAATAGTTTTCAGTGCATAATTACGTTCCAAAATATTATTCACATTTTGTGCCAACATATTGAGTAACTCAGATTCTTTTGTGGTCAACTTGGTGTGTTTATCGCCGATAGTGAGTACTTGCTTTTGAGTATCAAAGGTGAACTTACCCAATTTATATTCATTACCATTTTTGTTCTTTTTACCGGTTAAACGGCGCAAAATAGCTTCGATACGGAATAACAGTTCTTCCATACTGAATGGTTTTGTAATATAATCGTCAGCACCGATTTTGAAACCTTCTAACACGTCTTCTTTCAACGATTTAGCAGTCAAAAATACGATAGGCACAACGCCATTGATTTTACGAATATCTTGTGCTAATGTGAAGCCATCTTTTTTAGGCATCATCACATCAAGAATACACAAGTCGTATTTACCATTTACAAACGATTTGTAACCAGCTTCGCCATCGGGCAAAAGGTCAACGTCGAAGCCTTTAGCTTGAAGATACTCTCTGAGCAACATGCCCAAATTTTCATCATCTTCGCATAATAAAATTTTTACCTTTTCCATAATTAATAATTTTAAATAGTTAGTATTTCAATAATAAATTTTGTTCCAATTCCATATTCACTTTCAGCTTTAATCGTTCCTTTGTGCGATTTGA
>DATFIF010000173.1:0-2519 GCA_035270405.1 Paludibacteraceae bacterium
CCTGTCATATCGGTGATAATGAAACCAGGAGCGATGCAGTTGGCACGAATACCGCGTGAACCAACCTCTTTGGCGATAGATTTAGCCAAGCCAATCATACCAGCTTTTGAAGCCGAATAGTTACACTGTCCTGCATTACCACTCACACCAACCACAGAACTCATATTCACAATAGAACCATTTCTTTGGCGCATCATAATAGGCGTAACAGCGTGAATAAAATTAAACGCTGATTTTAAGTTGACGGTAATCACAGCATCCCATTGTTGTTCAGTCATACGCATCATTAAGCCATCTTTCGTAATACCAGCATTGTTGATGAGTATATCAATGTGACCAAAATCTTTAAGAATTTCTTCTACAACTGTGTGAGTTTCATCAAAATTAGCAGCATTTGAAGCGTAACCTTTCACACGCACGCCCAAGGCTGCTATTTCTGCTTCGGTTTGTTTGGCGTTGTCGTCAATGTTTAGGTCAGTAAAAGCAATGTCAGCACCTTCCGCTGCAAATTTTAAAGCAATGGCTTTACCGATGCCACGAGCTGCGCCCGTGATAATAGCTACTTTTCCTTCTAATAATTTCATAATTAATAATTTAATGTTTAATAACTACACGAATACATGAGTTGTTATTCGTTTCTATTGGTTAACTAGTTTTGGTTTATTTATAAATCAAGAATATACATGGTCGTTTGTGTAATTCTGGTATCACACTCTTTTTCCATTCGCTAATAGTTTTGGTGCGTATATCTTCCGTATCAGAGGTTATGTCCACAGCGATACACAATTTTGTTTGAGGCTGTAGTGATTTTAACAGTTCATCTACCATTTGCCTATTACGATAGGGTGTTTCTATAAAGAGTTGAGTTTGCTGCTCGCTATAAATTCGTCGCTCCAACTGTTTTAATTTATCTACACGTTGCCCTTTTTCTATCGGCAAATAACCATGAAATGCAAAACTTTGTCCGTTGAAACCACTTGCCATCAGTGATAATAAAATACTTGAAGGTCCTACTAATGGAACCACTTTTATCTTTTGTGCTTGTGCCAAAGCTACAATATCAGCACCAGGATCGGCAATGGCAGGACAACCAGCCTCCGAAATTATCCCAACATCCTCTCCTTTCAAAAGAGGTTCTAAATACTTATTGATATGATTCAAATCGGTATGTTGATTCAATTCAAAAAATTGTAATTCATCAATAATGATGTTTGAATCAACTTGTTTCAAAAAACGACGGGCAGTTCGTATATTTTCTACAATAAACACCTTTAACTTCCTTATGATAGGAGTATTTCCATCTGGCAATACGTGTAATAATTCACAATCGCTCAGTGTTGTAGGTATTAAATAGAGTGTGCCCAAAACCAAATTATTGCTTGTTAGGTAATTCTACACCGTAACCTTTTTTCTTGTCTTCAGCTTTCAAAAGAATAGCTAAAATAAATGCTAAAACGCCCAAAGCTGCAAAAATCAGCATTGGCACGGTATAGTTATAGCCTTTAGGATCAGTTACGCCTACATTGGTTATTTGTAATGACCAACCAATTAATATTGGAAATGCCATTAAACCGATGTTTTGAATCCAAAAAATAACAGAATAAGCCGAACCTAAATAACGATTTGCAACCAATTTTGGAACAGATGGCCATAAAGCTGCCGGAACTAATGAAAATGAAATACCCAACACGATGATAGCAGAATAGGCTATGAATGGTTTAAAATGTTCGACAGGAACTAAAGCAAATACTAAGTGGCAACAGCACATCAATATAGAGCCGATGATTAACATCGTTGCACCTTTACCTTTGTGATCCAAGAAAGCTCCCAAAAGTGGTGTTAATAACATCGCACCAATTGGAAACCAAGAGAAAATATCACTAGCAGCTTCATTGGAAATATTCAAACGATTTTCCAGCATGTTAGCTGCAAACTTTTGAAATGGGAAAATAGCAGAGTAGTAGAGTACGCACAAACCAGCTACAATTAAAAAGACTTTGCTAGTAAATAGTTTGCCAATATCGCTTATTTTGAAAGGCTCTTCTGGCTCTTCGCCACTTTCGCCCATCTGTTGTTCCAATTTCTTATCCATAAAGAAATAGACGCACGTAGCAATTAATCCTATGAAAAGTAAAATAACGCAGAATAAAACAGGCGTGCTAATATCATTTGTGTAGTTTGCCAAACGAGGAGAAAGACGGAACACAGCAAATACACCTAAACGTGCAATGGCCATTTCAATTCCCATTGCTAAAGCTAACTCTTTACCTTTAAACCATTTAACAATCCCTTTTGATACAGTTACACCTGCCATTTCAACACCACATCCAAAAATCATAAAGCCTAATGAAGCCAATTTAGCAGAAGCTGGAAATGAT
Source organism: Paludibacteraceae bacterium (assembly GCA_035270405.1). GTDB lineage: Bacteria > Bacteroidota > Bacteroidia > Bacteroidales > Paludibacteraceae > W0P28-013. The sequence goes on from DATFIF010000173.1 coordinate 2,379, forward strand.
GTCCAAAATGAGTTAAGTGCTGTTTCTATGCCACTTCCTACAAAGTATTGACTCACTGCATAAAATTTGATAGACGCACCCACAATCATCACAAAACTTGATAAAATAGCCGTAAAACGTACGCCCATCTTATCCAAAATA
>DATFIF010000174.1:0-10268 GCA_035270405.1 Paludibacteraceae bacterium
CGAGGTTTTTCCAATACGTGAAAACCAAGAGCCTTTGACATTTCCTCCAGCACTCGTTGTTAGGTGATAATTATGAGTGGTGTACCACGTCGGAAATGCCGTGACGCCTTCTCGGAATAGTTCGAAACGGTCGTAATGTGTACGGTAATAAGCGAGCACTTCTAGTTCGAATGACCCCAAGCGTTTTTGCCATTGCAGAGCTGATAATAAGGTTTTAGTTGCTTCAAATTGGCTCGGATATTTGAGTGAATAAAATGAGTTAGCACCAAACTCTTTGAGTTGTCCACCCACTTGTAAATTCCAATTTCCCCACAGTGAATCGCCATAGCTGCTCTGCAGAAAAACATTACTGTATTCATAATCGGTATTTTCCATATAACCGTCACTTGTATTGTAACTCCCCGAACCTGTAAATTTCCATCTGTTTTTTGTGTAATTAACTCCAATAGTTGGCGAAAAATAGCCAAAATCTCCGCCAGTAACCGATGCTTTGACCTGTTTTCTCTCCGTGCTATTGGTTATAATATTAATGGCACCACTAAATGCCGATAATCCAAAAAGATTCATGGAGGTTCCTTGTAGTACTTCTATGCGGTCAATCATGGCTAAATCTATTGGTAAATCGAGGTTGGCGTGCCCAGTTCGTGGATCGGTTACATTAACACCATTTAGCAAAATCAGTACTTGGTCGAATGTTCCTCCACGCATCGAAATATCTGCTTGAGCTCCATTAGAACCTCGTGTACGAATATCAACACCGGGAAGACAGTCTAGTAAGTCGTTAAGCGTTGTAACGGGCAGTGTTTGTATCTCGTCAGCGGTGACAGTTGAAATGATGTGTAATCTGTTGCTAGCAACTTTACTTTGCGTTGCCACTATCTCTATTTCATCGAGTGGATGGACACGCAAAGTGTCCATTTGTGCATTTGCGTGGTTAGTTGCAAATGCCATTAAGAGCATTATACTGTTTTTTTTGTAATTCATTAATTTCATACAAATGTGGTTTGGCTTAGTTTATACATAATAAAAAAGCTACCGATTATACAAATCGATAGCTTTAAAAACTGCAAGGTCATATCATGACAAGACGCTACAGCGCCAGCACTTTGCTTGGTAGCAATGAGTGTAACTACTACGTCATTGGTGTTACAAAGTAATTCTATTTCTTCCTGATTATCATCCTGCGTTGTCTTTTCCAACTGTAAGTTAGTTTGCGTGCTTGAATTATGATTATTGTTGGATTTTTCTAATTGCAAGTCAGCAATGTGAGTAGCGACACAACCAATCGTTACTTCGCGATGCAAGGAGCAAAATGCCGCATACGCTTTATGACTAAAGCGGCGGAAGCGAAAAGCGTGATTTTGTTGAGTAGTTATTAACACGAGGAAAGATGATTTTTTAATGTGTGCAAAGGTAGATGAAATGCGTATTTTTTCCAAATATATTTTTATTTCAGGAAATTTATTTTGATATAAAAACAGTTAAAAACGATTTATTATGAACAAATGTTCAATATAAGATGTATCTTTGTTGTTGAACTCAGTCGACTTACATCGTAAATAATAGTTTATGTCACGTCCACAACAATCTAGGAGAATTGTATCTCCACCTTTAATGTTAGGTTTTAAACCTTTTGGCATTCCTGCTAAAGAACTTGCTAAAGTTATTCTTCGCTATGATGAATACGAAGCTGTCCGCTTACTCGACTACGAAGGTTTATTGCAAGAACAAGCTGCGGAACACATGAATGTGTCGCGCCCTACGTTGACACGCATCTATGAAAGTGCTCGAAAAACTATTGCTCAAGCATTTGTTGAAGGTAAAATGATTGTGATTGAAGGTGGACGTGTCGATTTTGGTCAGCCATGGTTTCGTTGTAAGCGTTGTTTTAAATTGGTAGATGGCTCCGAAAATTATGTCACGTGTAAAGGTTGTAAAACTTCTCATACAGATGAGTTAACGCCAATTAATGAAATTTGATTATACAAAAAAGCGTATGAAAATTCGTGTCTTATCAGATAATCGCACCTTGAATGATTCGCTTCTGTCGGAACATGGCTTGTGTGTTTATGTCGAAACTCCAAATTATAAATGTTTATTGGATACGGGAGCTTCTGATAATTTTATTCGCAATGCAAAACAGCTTGGCATAGATTTAACTGAGATTGATTATGTTTTTATATCGCACGGACACGCCGACCATATTGGCGGTTTAGAAGCTTTTTTGGAAATCAATTCAAAAGCTAAAATTGTGATGTCGTCACAGGTGTTGAATCAGGAATTTTATTCAAAACGTAACGGATTACACTCCATCAGTATTAAATTTGATGTAGGTCTACTAAAAGATAGGGTTGTCTATGTCGATAATGAAGCGTGTTTTGAAGATGATATTCAGGTATTTAAAGTCCATAAAACGCCATATCCATTACCTCAAGGAAACCGCACATTGTTTAAAGATTCGGGTAACGGATTAGAGTTAGATGACTTTGATCACGAATTGATAGTGACATTCGGAACGGAAGATTTGGTTGTTTTTACTGGTTGTGGTCACAAAGGTTTGTTGAATATCTTGAACGCTATCACACTCAACGTTCGTCAATCTATTCGTTATGTGCTGGGTGGTTTTCATCTATTAGATTCCACACACCACACCAACTACGAGAGCGATTTAGAAATAACAGAATTATCAAACTATTTACGCACGAATTTTCCGTTGACAGATTTTATAACGGGACATTGCACTGGAGAACAATCCTACGATCAGATGAAAAAAGTTTTGGAGTCTAGATTAAGGCACTTTTTTACAGGTTACACATTAGAAATTTAATAAATTATACATTATGAAAATTGCAATTACATCACAAGGAAGTACGTTGAGTGCACAGATTGATAGTCGCTTTGGGCGCTGTGCTTATTTCGGTATTTACGATACCGACACCAAAAACATTGAATTTCTCGCTAATCCAGCGAAAGAAGCTTCGGATGGAGCAGGTCCGGCCGCAGTTCAATTTGTTGCCAAACAAGGTGTTAGTAAAATTATAGCCGGTGAGTTTGGAGGTAAAATCCAATCTTTACTACAAAGTTTGAAAATAGAGATGCAAACAGAGAGTAATAAAACGATAGAAGAAATTATTAAACAACTTTAAAATAGGAGGTCAAATTATGCCAAAATTAAATCAAACAGGACCCATGGGACAAGGTTCCATGACTGGTAGAAAAATGGGAAAATGTGCTAATTCTGCTGCAACAGTTCAGCCAAAAAGCGACGAAGTCGTACAAGAGAATTTGCCATTGAATGGACGTGGACAAGGTCGCGGTTTAGGTCGTGGTCAAGGTCAAGGACAAAATCAAGGAGGTCGTGGCATGGGCTGCAAAAATCGTGGACGTAATGCCAATTAATTAGTAAAAAGCCTCTTTTAGGAGAGGCTTTTATGCTTACACTACTAAATAAAAAATTAACTATGAAAAAGAAAATTGCCATTCCGATGGCAGATGGTAAGTTATGTCCTCATTTTGGACATTGTCAGTATTTTGTGGTTGCAACCATTGAAGATAGTCAAATCACCGATATTCAAGAACAGATTCCGCCAACACATGAGCCAGGCGTCTATCCTGCTTGGGTTGCTTCGTTTGGTGTGACTGACGTGATTGCAGGAGGAATGGGTCAAAAAGCTATTGATTTATTCAATCAGCAAAACATAAATGCGTTTGTAGGTGCGCCACTGAAAGGTGCGAAAGAAATTATCGAAGATTTTTTAGCAGATAAATTAAGATTAGATGCAAACTATTGCAACCACGATAATAAGCATGAATCTAATTGCCAACATTAAGCCGTAGAAGTTTGGTGATTTGTTGAATCTTTAATAACTATTTTATGGATAATGATTTTCTAATGATGATTTTGGCACTTCTTTTTGGGAGTGTTGGAAGCGTCTTGTTGGCTTCGTTTATTCTGTTGTTTAGAAAGGATAAGCTACAGAAAATTGCAGAATATTTGACTTATTTGGCAGGTGGAACGCTTCTTGGAGCAGTTTTTTTAGGAATGATTCCCAATGCCATATCGAAGCTCGATGTGGGCATTGTGCTTCAAGTTATACTTGGCGGTATCTTGTTCTTTTTTTTATTGGAAAAGATTATTCTTTGGCGAACGTGTGCCAATAAAAACTGTGAACGACAAACAGATACCGCTGTACCCATGATTTTAATTGGTGATGCGTTTCACAATGCGATAGATGGAGTGGTGATTGCTGCGGCTTTTTTAACTTCTCCAGAGTTAGGTTTTTTTGTAACTCTTTCGGTTGTTATGCACGAAATTCCACAGGAATTAGCTGATTTTGGGATTTTAATTCATGGTGGTATGTCCAAAAAGAAAGCTTTATTTTACAATGTTCTCTCAGGAAGTTCAGCGATTGTAGTCGGTATTTTGGCGTGGTTTTTTATGCAGGAAATGACCTCTTTTATCCCTTATGCTTTGGCTTTTTCGGCTTCTAGTTTTTTGTATATTGCTATGGCTGAATTAATTCCTCAAATGCATAAAAAGACAAAAGCTTCTGAATCTATAGTTCAGTTTTCTCTAATTATGATAGGTATTTTTATAATCTTTTTGATAAAACAGTTACATTGAATTTTAAAATTAAAATAGCGATTGCGAGCGGAAAGGGTGGTACAGGAAAAACATTTGTGGCTACCAATCTGTTCAACGCTTTAAAAAAAGCAGACAAAAAAGTTGATTTAGTCGATTGTGATGCCGAAGAACCTAATGCCAAAGCATTTATTCCAGGGGTTTTGCAGCGAACTTTTGATGTGTTGCAGAAAATACCAGTGATTGACGAAAGTAAATGTACGTATTGTGGTAAATGTGATGAGTATTGTAATTACCATGCAATCTTTTTTTTGGGTGAGCAACGTGTAATTCGTGTGTTAGAAGATCAGTGTCACGGTTGTGGAGCGTGTTCTGTTGCGTGTGAATATGGCGCTATCACAGAAAAAGATGATTTACTTGGTGCTGTGGCGGTCTATTCTGTTACACCAGAATGTTCGCTCATAGAAGCGCGTATGAAAGTAGGTGCTCACTCTCCAGTATCACCCATAAAAGCAGCGATAAAAGCGGCTGATGCAGATATTATTTTGCTTGATTCGCCGCCAGGAACTTCGTGTCCATTTATACAAACTGTTGCTACGGCTGATTATGTGGTGCTTGTTACTGAACCAACACCTTTTGGCGTGAGTGACTTGAAGCAATCGGTGGAGACTTTAAAAAGTATGGGCAAAAAGTGTGGAGTGATTGTAAATCGGGCAGGATTAGGAAATGATGACGTGTATCAGTATCTTCAACAAGAGCATATTCCATTACTGATGTCGATTCCATTTGACAAAGCTATCGCCATGACCTATTCAAAAGGAGAACTCATCAGCACTAAAGAGGCAGAATGGGATATAAAATTTAATGAATTATTCAATACTATTTGTACGCATTATGGAAATAGCGATAATTAGCGGAAAGGGTGGAACTGGCAAAAGTTGTATTAGTGCTGCATTTGCCACGTTAAATTCCAACATAGTTTTGGCGGATTGTGATGTGGATGCTGCTAATTTGTATCTGCTGTTTCATCCCACACACGAAAAAGAAAAAGTGTTTGTTTCTGGTCACAAAGCTGTTATCGACAAAGCTATTTGTACCAATTGTGGAGTCTGTATCAACTATTGTCGGTTCGATGCCATTGCCGAACTGGATGGTGAAGTGCTGATCAACGAAACATCGTGTGATGGCTGTAAACTCTGTGCTCGCATCTGTCCTGAGCAAGCTATTTCGATGGTTCCTGAAGCCGATAGTCGCATGTATTCGGGAACCTTTCGTAATGGGAAGATGGTGTATGGTCGCTTGTCGCCCGGTGAGGAAAATTCTGGCTTATTGGTTGACATGGTTCGTGAGGAAGCTAAAAAAATTGCAAAAGCCAATAACTTGGAGACAATTATACTTGATGGACCTCCAGGAATTGGCTGCCCAGTGATTTCTACCATTACGGGTGTCGATTATGTGGTGATTGTTACTGAACCGACCATTTCAGGATTACATGATATGAAACGTACCATGGAAGTAACTTCTAAATTCAAACTGACCACTTCTGTGATTATCAATAAATTCGATTTGAATAGTGAAGTGGCGGCACAGATTGAAAACTATTGTAATGAGCAAAACGTGCAAGTCATCGCGAAATTACCTTTTGATAAATTGGTGGTCGATGCCATGTTGAATCGTCAAAGTATCATCGAATTTGCCCCTGAATCGAACATTTCCAAATTAATCACGCAAGCTTACGGAACGATTATAAACTAATTTATGTATTATGAATTCAGATGACTTATTAGAACTTTTAGCACAAATACCTCATCCTGCTATCGATTATTCTTTAGTAAAATTAGGAATTCTAACGGATATAACATTTGAAAACGAAAAAGTGAACGCGGTATTTGCGTTCCCATTTCCAATCGAAAAAATTCCAATTGCTGATCGAATTATTCAATCGGTCGTTATTACACTTGAGAATTTTAATTGCTCTTTCGCGTATAAAACGAGGGTGATGGGTGAAGCCGAAAAGGAAAATTTTCTTAAATTAGAACACGAAGCTTGGCGCGGTCTATAAGCCAATAGCACTATATAGAGCCGCATTATAGATTTTATCTATAATGTTATTTGTATAATCTCTTGGATATGTGATTATTAATGTCTATCTTTGTAGTATAAAATTTATTTATCAATTAACTCTTATAAATTATAATTATGGAAAATCAAGTTTATGCAATGCCACGTATTGGCGATTTAGCTCCCTCTTTTAAGGCTGAAACAACACAAGGTCCAATTAATTTCCCTAGTGATTACACTGGAAAATGGGTGATTTTATTTAGCCATCCTGCCGATTTTACACCAGTTTGTACATCGGAATTTATGACATTTGCTTCAATGCAAAAAGATTTTGATGCGTTGAATACGCAATTGGTCGGTTTGTCGGTTGATGGACTCTACAGTCACATTGCTTGGTTGCGCACGATTAAAGAAAAAATTGAGTACAAAGGCATGAAAAATGTGGAAGTAACTTTCCCATTGATTGAAGACATCACGATGAATGTTGCTAATTTGTATGGTATGATGATGCCAGGCGAAAGTAATACGAAAGCAGTTCGTGCTGTGTTCTTTATCGATCCAAAAGGATTTATCAGAACAATTATTTATTATCCATTGAGTCTTGGTCGTAATTTCGATGAGTTGAAACGTGTGATTATTGGTTTGCAGACAGCTGATAATTTCAGTGTAGCATTACCTGCTGATTGGCGTCCTGGCGATGATGTTATTGTTCCTACGGCTGGCTCGTGCGGCGTGGCTAAAGAACGTATGGACGATGCTTCGGGTGATATTACCTGTCATGATTGGTTCTTCTGTACCAAAAAACTACCAAAAGCTGATGTTGAAGCTAAATTAGGTAAAAAATAAACTCTAAAAGTTTTATTAAGATAAAAGAGCCATCATGTGTGATGGCTCTTTTTGTTTTTATTTTAATCGGATAGAAAACTTTTTAAGACGTTCGTCTAATAATTGTGGCGGTATTATTTTTTTAACGGTATCGACCACGGCGTTAATCATGCGCTCTTTTACAAAATCTTTACGAATGATAATTGATACTTCGCGAACAGCCGGCGGTGATGTAATTTCACGCACGTTTTTGAGTTGTGTTTCGCTTAAAAATGGAAGATGAAGTTCTGGAATTACGGTGTAACCACCACTTTTATCCACAATTTTTATCAGCGTGTCAATACTTCCAGCCTCATACATGTGGTTGCTAGTTTCAGCATGACAAAAATTGAAAATTTGTCGGCGAGCACAATGTCCTTCTTGCAAAACCCACAAATCATCTAGTGGCATATCTTTCGGATTCAGTGGAATTTCTGTCATGCGTTGCGTGGGAGAAAAATAGGCTACAAATTTTTCGTAATAGAGTGGTATTTCCAATATATCTGGCTGGTCGAGTGGAGTAGACACAATGGCTAAATCCAAATAACCTGTTTGTAATTGTTGTAAGATATTGGTCGTTCGGGTTTCGGAAATTGTGAGTGATATTTCCGCATAATTTTCTCGGAACGAGGGGATAAAATCAGGAATTAAATAAGGTGCAATGGTGGGAATGATACCAATTTTTAGTGTGCCAATCAACGAATTAGTTTCATTATCAACAACTTCCTGAATACGACGCATTTCGTTGAGCGTTGTTTCCGCTTGACGAATGATTTTTACGCCAATGGCTGTCGGCTCAATTGGATGTTTGGAACGATCGAAGATTTTTACATCTAGTTCGTCTTCCAATTTTTGTACCATTGCACTCAAAGTTGGCTGTGTGACGCCGCATTCTTCGGCAGCTTTTACAAAGTGGCGGTGACGATTGAGCGCTACAATGTATTCAATTTGTTGTAAAGTCATACGTATATAGATTTTATCAATGCAAAGATAGAAAATATCTGTTGTATAAATAGTATTTTGGCAGTACTTTTGTACCAATAAATAAAACGTGTAATGATAAAACGAAATTTGTTATATATAATTGGTGCACTAGTGGGTGCTATTGGTGGATTTGCTTACTGGTATTTTGTAGGCTGTACCAGCGGTACGTGTCCTATCACATCGTCTCCTTACATCTCCACAATTTATGGAGCCGTATTGGGATCTTTAGTGTTAGGAATGTTTAAACCAAAAACAAAAAATGAAAAGTAATTTATTCAAACAGTGGGGATTTGCCCGTATTATTCGTGTCGTATTAGCCCTTTTATTTGCTGTTTGGGCATTTGTTGACGGCGAATATTGGCTTTTAGCATTTGCAGCACTTTTATTGATGCAAGCTTTTTTAGGTTGCTCATCGTGCCAAAATGGTTCGTGTGAATTACCTGATAAAGATATAAAAACAGATTAAATACAAATTTATGAAACTTAAAACTTTACTTTTAGTGGCTGTTGCTCTTACGACTTTCTCGTGTGGTGGACAGGCTAAACAATCTGAAAAAGAAACAATTAAACAAAAGAAAACTATGGGAACAATTCATTTGACAAAAGAAGAATTTTTGAAAAAGGTAGCAAATTACGAAGCAAATCCTACTGAGTGGAAATATTTGGGTGACAAACCTGCTATTATCGACTTTTATGCTTCGTGGTGTGGACCTTGTAAAACCATTGCACCAATTTTAGAAGAGTTGGCTGCTGAGTACGATGGTAAAATTTATGTTTACAAAATTGACACCGAAGCGGAACAAGAGTTGGCTGCAGCATTTCAAATCCGTTCTATTCCTAGTCTTTTATTCGTTCCGATGGTAGGCCAACCTCAAATGGCGCAAGGAGCTATGCCAAAAGCTGGATTCAAAGAGGCTATCGAGTCGGTATTATTAGTAAAATAAAAAACAAAAGATATGTTAGTAATCGACGCGAATACGTGTCCGCAAAATCACCGTTGTCCATTGGTTAATATATGTCCAGTTGGTGCTATTGAACAATTAGGTTATGGTTTACCTGTTATCGACACCGATGTGTGTATTGAATGTGGTAAATGCGAATCCTTTTGTCCCTTGGGAGCTGTGGTCAGTGCGTAATTTACGGTTGATAAAAAAACGACTTGCAAAATTTTGTAAGTCGTTTTTTTTATCTCATTTTGTTATAAAAATTATTACTGATACTTTTTTTATTTATAAAACGCATGTAAAAAAGTGTGTGTAAAAGTTGTTATCTTAAAAATAAGTCAGTACATTCGTTGTTTGGTTTCAGTAGCTCAAAGTCCGCTATTTACGAAATTGGATAGGTGTAACTCCCCATCTTTTAGTAGACTTTACTATATTGCTCAATATCAAGAATATAAATAATTTCAATACTGAAATATAGTAGAAATCTGTGTAGCTGAGGTGCACCTACACAGATGTTAGCGGTAAGCATAAAAAAAACAGATTCTCTATCAACAGAATAACAAATAAATCATGGCATTAAGTTGGAACGAAATAAAAGATCGAGCATTACATTTCTCGAAAGAATGGGCTGGCACTTCAAACGAAGAAGCAGACGCGAAACCATTTCTGATTGAGTTTTTTGAAGTGTTTGGAATCACCAGAAAACGAGTTTCGACTTTTGAACATAAGGTTAAGAAGCTCGACGAAAGTAATGGTTATATCGACTTGTTTTGGAAAGGTACAATCCTGATCGAAATGAAAAGTCGTGGAAAAAACCTCGACAAAGCATATCA
>DATFIF010000175.1:0-10188 GCA_035270405.1 Paludibacteraceae bacterium
TAAGAAGCCAGTACTCTCACCGCGTGCTAATTTGCGATATACACCTATTGAAAACATCATTTTAAGAGTAAGTTACTCGAGCGGTTATCGTGCGCCTCAAACCTACGAAGAGGATTTGCACGTGGGTGCTGTAGGAGGCGAGGTGTCGTTAATTACGTTAGATCCTAATTTAAAACCAGAATATTCTCATAGCATCAGTGGTTCGGTCGATTTATACAAGCGTTGGGGTCAGTGGGATACCAATTTGACATTGGAAGGTTTTTTTACTCAATTGAATGATGTCTTTACGTTAGTCGATCAAGGTTATGATGCGTTGGGGAATCTTCTTTTGCTTCGAACAAATGCATCTGGAGCGCGTGTTGGAGGTTTGAATGTAGAAGGAAAATTGTCGTATCGTAGATTGTTGGCCGTGCAGTTGGGTTATACCTATCAGCAAAGTCGCTACATCGATCCTGTTGAATGGTCGAGCGATCCGACCATCGCGCCACAAAATCGCATGTTCCGCACACCTGACAGTTATGGTTATGGATTGATAAATATCAATCCTGTGAAAGATTTTTCAATTTCACTTAACGGGAAATATACAGGGAAAATGTTAGTACAACATTTTGCTGGTTATGTGGCTCAAGACCAAGAAGTAGAAACTAAACCGTTTTGGGATTTAGGATTTAAATTAGCGTACGAAATTCCATTGTATCGATTTTATACTTTAGAGATTAATGCAGGAATGAAGAATGTGCTTGATAGTTATCAGCCGGATATTGACCGAGGAGTGAACCGCGATGCTGGATATGTTTATGGGCCATCATTGCCACGAAGTTATTACATCGGTTTTAACCTCAAAATATAGTTTGTAAAGCTAAAAAAAAAGGATATTCAACAGAATATCCTTTTTTTAGTACGTGTTACTTTGAGTAGCTTATAATAGATAATGTGAACTGATAGATTGATTATTGTAAACACTAGAAATCGTTTCGGCAAAAATATCAGAAATAGATATGATACGCGATTTCGGACAGAGTGCTTGTTCAAATGGAATAGAGTCTGTAAAAATAATTTCTACCATTTTCGAATTCATAATTTTTTCAGCAGCTTTGCCTGACATCACAGGATGCGTTACAATAGCACGCACGCTTTTTGCCCCTTTTTCTATCATTAAGTCCGCTGCTTTGCACAAGGTATTGGCGGTGTCAACCAAGTCGTCAACAATAATTACATTTTTGCCTTCCACGTCACCAATGATACGCATTTGAGCAACTTCATTCGCACATTCGCGTGATTTGTGACACAAAACTAACGACGCTCCTAAATGTTTTGCATAAGAGTTGGCACGTTTTGAACCTCCCATATCTGGTGATGCAATCGCAAGATCCTCCAAATTAAGACTTTTGATAAACGGAATAAAAATAGAAGAGGCGTATAAGTGATCGACAGGCACATTGAAAAATCCTTGAATTTGTTCGGCGTGTAAATCCATCGTAATCACACGATCGACACCAGCAGCACTTAGAATATCTGCCATTAATTTCGCACCAATTGATACGCGTGGTTGATCTTTGCGGTCTTGGCGCGCCCAACCGAAATAAGGAATTACCGCAATAATTTTGTATGCAGATGCACGTTTGGCAGCATCAATCATGAGTAAAAGCTCAATTAAATTGTCGGAAGGAGCAAACGTGGATTGTACCAAATAGACGTAACGTCCACGTACAGTCTCTTCATACGACACAGCGAATTCGCCGTCGGCAAAACGCATTACTTTCATTTGTCCTAATTCACAATCGAGATGTTGACAGATTTTTTCGGCTAAATAGTGGCTTTTAGTACCCGAAAAAATTTTGTAAGGTAGTATTGACATACAAAAACGGATTGAGGGTGTTTGGAAACTTCTTGCAAAGATACAGATTCTTGATGTGGTGAACAATAGAATCACTAAAAATATTCTTTTTTCGTGTAGTTCTTGTTTTTTTCTGTTTTTGTTGCCGATGGTATTTGAGAATAAAAAAAGAACTGCTATCTTTGAAAATTATAACACTCTTTTTTTTATTCTACTAAAACTTTACATAGCGATGAAACTTCATTTTAAAATCTCTTATTTTACCCAGTGGGGACAGTCTCTGTATGTGGTTGGTAATATTCCAGAATTAGGCAATGATGATGTCTCAAAAGCCGTTCCAATGCATTTTGTGCCGTCGGAAACGTGGGAGTTGGCTTTGCCGGTGACTATACCTACGACTACAGAATTGCATTACCGCTATTTTTTAAAAGATGAGAATACGCATAATGAGACTTGGGAATGGGGCGATGGTCATTTCGTGACGTTAAATCCGGTAGAAGTTACTCACTTAACGTTAGTAGATGCATGGAATAGTGTGGCTGTACTCGATAATGTTTTTATGACAGCACCATTTCAAGAAGTACTTTTGAAAAAAGAGTATTCCGAGCCAGTAAAAAGTTCAAAACTAGTGACACACACATTTCAAGTGAAGGCGCCGCTTTTGAAACAGAACGAAGCGTTGTGTATTGTTGGCTCTTCAAAACTGTTGGGTGAATGGACAACCGTAAAGCCACTGATGATGACTTATGAAAAATCGTCGCTGTGGATTGCTTCTGTTGATTTGTCAAAAATTACGGGAGATGTACATTACAAATATGGCGTGTGGGACAGGGATGCAAACAAGTTTCGCTATTTTGAAAATGGAGCTGATCGCATTGTTCCAGCTGCTACTAAAAAAGAACACGTTGTTGTTACAGATACATTTGCACGACTCGATAATCAGTCATTTCATGGCGCAGGAGTAAGTATTCCAGTGTTTAGTTTACGCTCAAATGCTAGTTTTGGTGTTGGTGATTTTTCGGATTTGAAATTAATGGTCGATTGGGCAAAACGTGTTGGGATGAAGTTGCTCCAAGTGTTGCCACTCAATGATACCATTGGTACGCATACTGATGCGGATGTATTGCCTTATGCAGCCATTTCTGCTTTTGCACTTAATCCGCTATTTTTGAATTTAGAAGCCATTAAATTACCAGCAACGCATCCCTTACAAAAAAATTATAAAGCGGAGCAAAAACGCTTGAATGATTTGCCGCTTATGGATTTTATGACGGTTATAGATTACAAATTGAAGTATGTAAAAGAAGCCTATTTATTAGAGAAGAAAACGTTATTAGCACAGGCGGATTTTAAGCAATTTTTCAAAAATAATGCTTATTGGCTGAAACCGTATGCCATTTATTGTTGTTTACGCGATAAATTTGGCACATGCGATTATCGTCTTTGGAACGATTTTGCGGTGTATGATGAAGAAAAAGTAAAGCCTTTGATGGCGCCTACGCATGCGTGGTTTGATGAGGTTGCTGTTCATTGGTTCATACAATATCAATTACATGTGCAATTGAAAGGCGCTGCTGACTACGCACACGCTCAAGGCGTTGTTCTCAAAGGTGACATTCCGATTGGTGTGAATCGTAATAGCGTCGATACGTGGGTGGCGCCAGAATTGTTTCACATGGATATGCAAGCAGGCGCACCGCCTGATATGTTTGCCGTAAAAGGTCAAAATTGGGAGTTACCAACTTATAATTGGGAGGTTATTGAGCGTACCGATTTTGATTGGTGGAAAAAACGTTTCAAACAAATGTCCTGTTATTTTGATACCTTTCGCATCGATCATATTTTAGGTTTTTTCCGTATTTGGCAAATCCCAATGGATCAAGAAGAGGGAATAATGGGTTATTTGAACCCTTCTGTTCCGCTTTATGTTGACGAATTTGAGAGTCGTGGTTTGTGGTTTGACTATGATCGTTTTACAAAACCATATATTACGGATCATATTTTATGGGAAAACTTCGGTGAAGAGGCTGATTGGGTGCGTGAAAATTGCTTACAACTTGAACATGGTTTTGCTTATCGTCTTACGCCTGAATATGCTTCGCAAAAATCAGTTAAAAATCTGCATGAAGCTGGCAAAATATCGGAACGTGTCAAATGGGGACTGTTTGATTTGATATCAAACGTCTTGCTTTTTGAAGTTTCTGACAGTCATGGCCGTCAATATTATCCACGTTATGGCATGGAATCATTAGCTACATTTCAAGCGTTGGACACCCATCAAAAAAATGTATTTCGTGAATTATATGTCGACTATTTTTACCGTCGTCAAGATGCGTTTTGGTATGAATCGGGCATGCGTAAATTGCCTGCTTTGAAACGAGCCTCTAACATGTTGATTTGTGGTGAAGATTTAGGTATGATGACTCATTGTGTCACTTCGGTGATGAATGAATTAGGTATATTGAGTCTCGAAATTCAACGCGCACCGAAAGATGATAAAATCGAGTTTTTCCATCCTGCAGACGCACCTTATCTATCAGTTGTAACGCCTTCCACACACGATATGAGCACGGTACGTGGTTGGTGGGAAGAAGATTATGGTGTCGCTCAGCGGTTTTATAATTCACAATTAGGTCATTGGGGCGAAGCTCCCTATTTTTGCGAATGGTGGGTCAATCGTGATATTGTGTTACAACATTTATATTCTCCTGCTATTTGGGCTATTTTTCAATGGCAAGACTTAATAGGAATGTCACCAGAATTACGCCGCGAAAATCCGAATGAAGAGCGTATCAATGTCCCTTCAAATTCATTGTTTAGTTGGCGTTATCGTATGCACATCTCATTAGAAACACTCTTGAAATCGGATGACTTTAATGATTTATTGAAAAATATGATTAAACAATCTGGTCGATAAGTAGAGCTTCGTTTACGATTAAAAATCTTACAAGGAGCTCTTTCTTGTGAGATTTTTAATCATAACAATAAAAAATTAGAAAAAAGCTGTATCTTTGTCAGCTATTGTGGCAAAAACTGTACGATAACCATGAAAACCAAACTTTTACTACTCTTTTTTCCTGTGGTTTTATTGTTGTCATCTTGTATGACTACCAAACGTTTGAATTATCTTCAAACGGGTTCTGGTATTCCTCAATATGCAGATTCTATAGAATATGAGGATTATCGACTGCAAAAGGGCGATTATTTATATATTCGCATTTACTCTCCAAACCCTGAAGATTTGGCCACTTACAATGGAACAACAAGCAACTCTAATCAATATCAACAATTGTCGCAAGCTGGTGATAATGCGAATGCACGCTTGTTACTGTACTTAGTAGCTGAAGATGGTACAATTAACTATCCCTATGTCGGAAAGTTGCAAGTGCTGAACAAAACTACTCGCGAAGTAGAGTTTATTTTAGAAGATGCCTTGCGTGAATCTATTTCAGCTTTTTCGGTCGATGTGAAACTCTCTAATCGCTCATTTTCAGTGTTGGGAGAATCAGGTTCGGGACGCTATCAAATCCCCAAAGAAAAATTAACTATTTTTCAAGCGTTGGCCATGAGTGGCGATATGACACTCTATGCTAAACGTAGCAAGATTCAAGTTATACGACAGACTGAAGCTGGAACAATTGTAAAAACTTTCGATTTACGTAGTGAATCTTTGATAAATTCAGAGTATTATTACATTCAACCCAACGATGTTATTTATGTGCCGTTTGATAATGCTAAGTTTTTTGGCGTTTCACACTTTACAGGTGTTATGTCGTTGGCTATTTCCACTTTGTCGTTTGGATTACTCATTTATGGACTGGTTACTCAATTTTCCAAACCATGATGAAATTAGCAAAAAATATTACCTATTTAATAGCAGTGGTTCTGTTGACCTCTTGTTATACCAATCGCAGCATTGGTTTGTTGCAGGAACGAAAAGGTGTGCCTACATACAGTCAAGGAGTTTACCATGAGTACAAATTGCGCCCGAATGATGAACTAACTCTGCGCATCATAACCTCTAATAAAGAGTCAGCAGCCATGTTTGGTGCTCAGCAAACTACGAGTCGGAATCAATCTTCTTACCGAATTTATACTGATGGAACGTTAGACTTGCCGTTTTTGAGTAGAGTGCCAGTAACGGGTTTGACGCTTGAAGAAGCTGAACAATTTGTGCAAGAACAACTCAAGCCATACATTCCTGACGTGCAAGTAAAACTAGCACTTGCTACAAGTACATTTTGTGTCATTGGCGATGCTGGTCGTGGTTATTATGATATTTACAAAGAACGATTGACGATTTTTCAAGCGCTTGCTTTGTCTGGTGGATTAAATGAGTCTGGCGATTACAGTGCCGTAAAAATTATTCGTGAAACAGCTCAAGGTACCAAAATTGTTTCGTTTGATTTGCGCTCTAAAAGTTTAATTGATTCAGATTATTACTATGTCTATCCGAATGATATCATCTATGTCGATATCACCAAGAAAAGTTTTTGGGCGGTTAATTCATACGCTGGTTTTTTGGGAATTATCACATCCTCTATCACATTATTGTTAACCGTTTGGAATTTGGCTAAATAAATTTTTTAAATTATGGAAGAACATTATCCAGATAAGACACAAACTACTCAAGCTATGTTTGATGACGACGATAGCTCGTCATTCAATGTGATGGAGTGGGTTGTACGTTTTTTGCGTAATTGGTATTTGTTTGTTGCAGGAGCGGTTATTGCGTTGGGAATTGCTTATTTCCAAAATCGTAGCTGGGTGCCGTCTTATGTCACTGAAACTAAAATTGTTATCGAAGACAATTCTGCCAATCAGTACAATTTTATGCAGGGATTTGGTGTCAACAATGGTGCTCGCAATAGTAATAATCAACTCTTATTACTTGGTTCCTTTGATTTAATTCGCCAAACACTCGATAAGCTTCCTTTTGGTGTGGATTATTATATGCGTGGCCGTTTTAAAACGAACAGTCTGTATGGACGTGAACCTATTGACATTGAATTAGCATATTTAAATGAAAACGCCTATTATTACGAATTTGAGTGTGATGTTGTAGATGCCACTAATTTCACCCTTACGGCCGATGCCGATAGTGATAAACCGATTGTTATCAAAGGAAAATTTGATGTTCCGTTTGAACACACACTGATGTTTGCCACCATACATAAACGCCAAATATCCGATGGCGGCAAATTTCTTTTTAGATTTAAAAATATTGAATCTTTGGAAAGTGAATTTTCTAGCCGCTTGTCGTTGAGTTATGTTGGAGATATGTCTTCGGTAATCAGTGCCTCGCTTGTTGGAGATAATATAGCGCGTGATCAGGATTTTTTAAATGCGCTTGCCAAAGAATTTTTGATTAACAATTTAGATAAAAAAAATGCTGAGGCTATTCGTACTATCGAATTTATCGATGAGCAGTTAGGTCTGATTTCTGTCTCTTTGTCTGAATCAGAAGGGCGTCTGCGCGAATTCCGTCGCGACAATAACATTATTGATGTCAATAGTTATATGGGCACGGTATTGTCTAAATTGACTGCGCTCGACGAGCAACGCATGGTACTCGAACAAAAGGAACGTTATTTCAAATATCTTTCCACCTATCTTAAAGATAATATCACGGAAGATGTTTTAGTTGCACCTTCTAGTATCGGCGTGTCTGATCCTACGTTGCTCGATTTGGTGAGTCAATATAATGAGTTACAATTGCAGCGCTCTGATGTCGGTCCGAAAAACCCTAATTATGAACGGTATTCTCGTCAGATGTCAAAAGTGAGAAATATGTTACTCGAAGTATTGCGAAATGTCCGCAGTGTGTACGATTTAGACCGTACTAGCTTTAATGAGCAATATCAAAAAGCATTGGCTGAAAGTCGTTTATTGCCAGAGAAAGAGAATGCGATGATTAATATGGAACGCGAGTACAAAATTAACGATAATTATTACACCTTTTTATTACAAAAACGCTCCGAAGCTCAAATTCGTAAAGCATCAAATAGTCCAGATAACTCCATTTTGCAACAAGCTCGTGTGATTTCGTTGGTCAATGGTGACAAAAAATCCCGTACGTATATGATGTTTGTTATCATTGGCTTATTAATTCCAGTGGCATTTATTGTGTTACGCGAACTGTTTAACGTCACCATTCGTACTGAAAAAGATATCGAAAAACTGAGTAAGGCCACTCTTATTGGCGGAGTTCGCCATACCAATAGTGATAAGGTGGTGTTGTCAACCATTGCTCCCAAGTCAGCGTTTACAGAGTCGTTACGAATTATTAGAACTCGCATAGAGTTTGTGGCGCAACGCAAAAAACCTATTTGTGTGATGGTTACATCTGCACAATCAGGTGATGGTAAAACTTATTTTTCTACTAATTTGGCTGGAGTTTATAGTCTTATTAGTAAAAAAACACTGTTAATTGATTTAGATTTGCGTAAACCTAGTGTTGCTGCATTATTACATAAGCACGACAAAGGTTTGGTAGACCATTTGATAGGTGATATTACCTTGGATGAAGCTATTATGAGGGACGAATCTCTTGGTTTTGATGTCTTATTAGCAGGTATTATACCTCCAAATCCAGGTGAATTGATTCGTTCTGAAAAACTGAAAAATATCCTCATAGATTTGAAATCTCAATACGATTATATTGTCATTGATACGAGTCCGCTGGGTTTAGTTGCAGATGCTTACTCATTGTCAACCTTGGTGGATATCACTTTGATAGTTGCCCGTAGCGGAAAGACTAATAAAACTTTTTTCAAAAGTTTTATGTCGCAGATAAAGGCCGATCGCGTACCAAATGTTTACGTGGTTTTGAATGATATCGATATGAAAAAGATCGGTAATTACAGTAATGGCTATGGTTACGGGAATAGCGCTTATGGTGATCGTAGTGGTTATTACGTACAAACTGAATTTGAAGAGAATAACACTAATAAAGTATAAGAG
Source organism: Paludibacteraceae bacterium (assembly GCA_035270405.1). Taxonomy (GTDB): domain Bacteria; phylum Bacteroidota; class Bacteroidia; order Bacteroidales; family Paludibacteraceae; genus W0P28-013. The sequence goes on from DATFIF010000175.1 coordinate 8,801, forward strand.
AGATGAATGTAGTCATTGTAGGAACAGGATATGTCGGATTAGTTTCGGGAACTTGTTTTGCCGAAATGGGCATGAATGTACAGTGTGTAGATGTGGATGCGAATAAAGTTTCACTATTGCAGAAAGGTGAAATTCCTATTTATGAGCCAGGATTAGATGAGATGGTGGTGCGAAATACGGCTGCTGGTCGTCTCACTTTTACCACATCTTTGCCTGATGCATTAGCCACTGCAGCTGTTCTGTTTATTGCTGTTGGAACACCTACGAGCGTCGACGGTAGTGCCGATTTGCAGTACGTATTACAGGTAGCAAAAGAAATTGGTGAAAACTTATCGCACTATTGTTTGATAGTTGATAAAAGTACTGTTCCTGTTGGAACTGCTAAACTGGTTAAGGAAACCATTCAAGCAGAACTTGACAAACGCGGTGTGACTATTCCTTTTGATGTAGCTTCCAATCCTGAATTTTTGAAGGAAGGCGCTGCTATTAAAGACTTTATGACGCCTGATAGAGTGGTGGTAGGTGTCGATTCAGAAAAAGCCAAAGAGGTGTTGTCACGTCTGTATCGTCCATTTCTCCTGAATAATTTCCGAGTGATTTTTATGGATGTTGCTTCGGCTGAAATGACGAAATATGCTGCTAATGCAATGTTGGCGACGCGTATTAGTTTTATGAATGATATTGCCAATTTATGCGATAAAGTCGGTGCAAATATCAATATGGTCCGTAAAGGTATTGGTGAGGATACGCGTATAGGATCCAAATTTTTATATGCTGGTTGTGGTTATGGCGGTTCGTGTTTTCCTAAAGATGTAAAGGCTTTGATTAAAACTGGAGATTTTCACAATGTTCCCATGGGCGTTTTAAAAGCAGTTGAAACGGTCAACGAATCGCAAAAAATGATCTTATTTCACAAGCTTCAACACTATATTTCAACAGAAAACTTAAAAGGAATGACCATCGCTTTGTGGGGATTATCCTTTAAACCAAATACGGATGATATGCGTGAAGCACCTTCTGTGGTGCTAGCTCATGCACTTTTAGCGGCTGGTTGCAAGGTTAAAGTGTACGATCCTATCGCTATGGAGGAGGCTCGCAAACAGTTAGGAGATTCGGTCTATTACGCATCCGATATTTACGATACGGTAACCGATGCCGATGCGCTCTTTTTGGTTACCGAGTGGAAAGAGTTTAGAGCTCCCAATTGGGCTTTGGTTGGCAAAGCGATGAGAGGGAATATTGTGATAGATGGTCGTAATATTTACGATGGAAATGAGTTACGTGAAGCAGGTTTTGTGTACGAAGGTATTGGTGTAAAATAGAAAAGAGGTTTGAAAGTCACTTTTTTGAAAAATATTTTCAAAACACTTGGCTAATATGAAATAATC
>DATFIF010000176.1:0-2905 GCA_035270405.1 Paludibacteraceae bacterium
TTACCTATCTCAACGGCAGTTACAAGAAATAAATATCTACTACATAAATTAAAAAGACGAGATGAATTCATCTCGTCTTTTTAATTTAAAGTCCTTTGGTAATATAGTGCCACAATTTATCATCGGGCACTGGCGCCACAAGTTTCATCTGTTCTTGACTAACTGGATGTATAAATGCTAAAGAACGAGCATGAAGAGAAATCCCGCCATCAGGATTAGAACGAGGAAAACCATACTTCAAATCACCTTTTATCGGACAACCCATTTGGGCTAACTGAGCACGAATTTGGTGATGTCGTCCTGTTTCTAATTCAATTTCAAGCAGTGTGTAATTGTCTGATTTTGCAACAGTTTTATAGGAAAGTAGCGCACGTTTTGCTCCAGCTCTCGGTGTGTCGTAGACATACGATTTATTCTGCTTTTCGTTTCTAATCAAGTAGTGCTCCAATCGTCCAACAGGCTCATCAGGCGTTTGCTTGACAATCGCCCAATAAGTTTTTGTCATAGCATGCGTCTGAAACAGCTCATTTAAACGCGCAAGTGCCTTGCTCGTACGTGCAAACAGCACGACACCACTCACAGGACGATCGAGGCGATGCGCCACGCCGCAAAACACATTGCCAGGCTTATTATATTTTTCTTTCAAATAGCGTTTGATCATTTCGGGTAGTGGTTCATCACCCGTTTTATCGCCCTGGACTATGTCCGAATTACGTTTATTAACCGCAATAATATGATTATCTTCGTATAAAACCTCCATACATCTATCAATAAAACTATAAACTTCTTTGTTTTACAGCCTCATAAATAATAATACCAGCTGCCACAGACACATTCAGAGATTCGATTTGACCAAGAACTGGAATAGAAACCAAATCGTTACAAATACGCAAAATATCTGGCGCCACGCCAACATCTTCAGCTCCCATAATAATAGCCAATGGATTTTGATAGTTGGCTTCTGTGTAATTATGAGTTGCCTTTTCGGAGGCTGCAATCACTTGAATACCACACTTTTGTAAATACGAAACACAATTATGTAAACTCTGTTCGCGACAAACTGGGATAACATGCAGAGCACCTGCCGACGTTTTTATAGCATCCGCATTAGCAGCTGCTGCACCACGAACAGGTACAATAAGTGCATCTACGCCTGCACATTCGCACGTACGAGCAATGGCTCCAAAATTACGAACATCGGTTACACCATCGAGCATCACCACAAAAGGCGTTTTGCCTTGTTCGTAAAGTGTAGGAATAATATCTTCAATGCGTTGGTATTCAACAGACGAAATATAAGCCACCACGCCTTGGTGATTTTTCATCGTTAAACGATTCAACTTTTCAAGTGGTACGCGTTGAATAGGAACTTGCGCATTTTTTAATTTCTCAAATAGTTCGTGTGCTAATTCGCCACCCATTTCACGTCGTAAAAATATCTTATCAATTTCTTTGCCGGCATCTATAGCTTCGATTACGGCACGAATACCGAAAATCATATTTTTTTCTTTCTGTTGCTTTATGTACATCTATCTGATATTTAGGGTTTTATAAAATTACGAATTTCATATTTTCAAGAGAACAAAGATAGTGATTTTTATTGAGTTTTTCCTTTATTACTTATTTACGAGGGAAAGTGGTTTTTTTTTTGTACTTTTGCACATCTTTTGAATAAAATGAATACAACAGATTTACGTTTTTTAAGTATGGGCAGTGGCAGCAGTGGAAATTGCTACTACATTGGTACAGGAGAATATGGCTTTCTCATTGATGCCGGTGTGGGCATACGTAGTGTCAAACGTGAACTCAAGGAACACAACATTTCATTAGAACAAATCTGGGGCATTTTTATCACACACGACCACACCGATCATATTTGTTCGGTAGGCGTGCTTGGAGAAAAATATCACATTCCAGTGTATGCAACAAAAGAGATTCACGAAGGTATAAACAATAATTACCGCGTAACGGAAAAACTCGTCTCTAGTCGTAAATATTTCAAAAAAGGAGAACACCTCACCATACGAGATTTTATTATTCAGTCGTTTCCAGTGAGTCACGATGCAACTGACAATGTGGGTTATTCTATCACGTACAAAGGTCAAACGTTCGTGATTGCTACGGATTTAGGTTTTATTGGAAAAGAGGTGGCCGATCATATTGCGAAAGCAAATTTTCTGGTGATTGAAGCAAATTACGATGAGAATATGTTGAAAAATGGACCCTATCCGTATCCATTAAAACAGCGTGTGCGGAGTTATACGGGACATTTAAGCAACGATCATACAGCACGTTTTTTAGCTGATAATTGGCACGAAAAATTGACGCACATTTTTCTCTGTCACCTTAGCCAAGAAAACAACACGCCTGAATTAGCATTTAATACCATCAATGAAGCTTTGACCGAAAAGGGAATCACCTTAGATTTATTACATCCTTTGGAACGAATAACGGCCTCAGAACTCTACATCTTTAAAGTGTAACGTCAATCGATTACACGCCACTCTACCTCACGTCTTATTGGATAATGGCTTCTTAAATCTTCGAATTTTTCAGGATTGGAGCGCAACTGATTACTATCTTGTAGCACATTGTAATTTTCCAACATCAACAGCGGCAATTGTTCACGAATCACAGCTTTACACACCTTTGGAGGCAACTCGGCGACACAAAAATCATCTAAACCCAAGTTAAAAAAACGACTTACCGCTCGCACACTCATCTCTGTAGCTTTCGCTTTTCCATCAGCAGAATAACCAGCAATATGCGGTGTAGAAAGTAAAGAGAGATCTAGCAATTTTTTATCTATGAGTGGTTCGTTTTCCCAACAATCAATCACGGCATCTGCAATTTTTCCAGTTTTCAAAGCCTCTTTTAACGCAAATTCATCCACAACTCCACCTCG
>DATFIF010000177.1:0-13833 GCA_035270405.1 Paludibacteraceae bacterium
CGTCTCAACTATCTTTGGCGAGATATTCATCTGCTCGGCATACATATCGCCCGACATACTAAATTTAGTATTACAAAGCGGTGCTGGCAAAACTACTTCCGTAAACGGATCTGCCTTGGTAAAACTTTTCACCGCTGGTTCCGTCCACACATCATTAGCAAATTCCACAGCATCATATCGAAATGTAAATACGCGAGGTAATAGATGCGTAGCGTTGTTTTTATCCTGATACGCTAAGTCTGGTGCCGTGTACGTTGGCACTAATTTGATATAATCGCATCTATCATCGGCTTCTACAATTTCTAAAGCGCCAATGGAAATTGGATAAGCAGCATAGTTAATTGTCCAGATATGATATGTAATAACACCATTGATTTTCAAGGTATAACCCGTAGCATCTTCAGGCGAAATCGTTCTACTGTTGCTATAAAACACGCCATCAAAAGTTTGCCATTCGAGCACAGTTTCGTTTCCTGTATACGTAATTTCAGTAAACGACGAAATACCATTAAATAAAAAAAGCGCGTCCAAATTCGCCACATCCGTTTTTTGCAAATAAGCATTGTCAGACGAAACAGTAAATTGTGCATTTACCGTGATGGCACAGAAGCAAGACAGCAATAGAATGAGTTTCTTCATAATTAAAATAAAAAAAAGAAGCGCGCTTTAAGCTAAAAAGCACGCCTCTTGATATGTCAGCAATTACGCAAACAGTTTTTCAATAGTTTCAGCGTACATATTTTCGATAACGTTACGTTTTACTTTTAACGTAGGAGTTAGCACATTATTTTGCGTCCATTCGTCAGCAATCAGTTCAAAACGTTTAATATGTTCCCAATCACCAAAATTAGTATTCAACTTTTTGACTTCTTTTTGATAACGAGCAATGATTACTTTTTCCTTAATCATCTCTTCGGGCGTTGTGAATGGAATTTTGTGTTTTTTACACCAAGATTTCAAGAAAATAAAATCTGGAGCTATCAACGCAGCAGCAAATTTCTTGTTTTCGCCAAAAACTACCATATTTTCAATAAATCCCGACTCGCAAAATTTTGCTTCTATCACCTGAGGGTTTATGTATTTACCAAACGATGTTTTGAAAATATTTTTCAAACGACCCGTGATAGTCAATACACCATCTTCAAGACGACCCGTATCACCCGTATGCAACCAACCGTCAGCGTCAATAACTTCAGCTGTGAGTTCTGCATCTTTGTAATAGCCCATCATCACATTGTGACCGCGGCACATTATTTCATTTTTTGGACCGATTTTCAACTCTGTACCAGGTAATGCGTGTCCTACTGAACCAAAACGACGACCACCAGGCAAGCGGTCCATTACAGCTATAACAGGTGAAGTCTCACTCAAGCCATATCCTTCAAAAACAGGCATACCCATCGCTGAAAAAAAGGCTGACATGTGAGGTTGAATAGCTGAACCGCCAGAAACTACAATATCGAAATTGCCACCAAGTGCTTCACGCCATTTTGAATAAATAAGTTTATCTGCTAATTTGTGACGCACACGATACCACCACGACATATTTTCGATTTGATAACGAGTTGCCAAATTGAAAGCCCAATAATATATCAAACGCTTAACAAATGGTTGCTTCTTGCCTGACATATACAATTTATCGTATATTTTCTCAAGCAAACGTGGCACACAGGTCATGAACGTTGGATTTATCTCTTTAATATTTTCAGCAATGGTGGCTAAACTTTCTGCGTAATAAACAGAAATTCCTAAATATTGATACAAATAGACCATCATACGCTCATAAGCGTGGCATAATGGCAAAAAGCTCAATGCAATTTTATTCCAAGAAGCAGGAGTTTCTCTCAGATTATAGAAATTTTGAACCACGTTATTGTGACTCAGCATCACACCTTTCGGATTCCCAGTAGTGCCTGATGTATAAATGATAGTGGCCATATCCATTTTATCAATGCCATCCATTATTTTCTTCAACTCTTCTGGTTTTGGATGCGCTTTACCCAACTCAACTAACTGAGCAAAGTGAGCATGAACACCTTGATCTATAAACGTGTATACGTGTTTAATCGATTTTACTTCTGGTAAAATCGGTTCGATTTTGGTGCGCAATTCTTTTCCTTCGATAAAAATTGCTTGAATTTCAGCATGATTTAAAATGTACTTGTAGTCGGCTTGACTAATTGTAGGATAAATTGGTACACTGATAGCTCCGCACTGCATAACAGCCATATCAAGCATGTTCCACTCTGGACGACTTGAACTAATGATGGCTACTCGATCGCCTGGCCTAATGCCAATCTCCATAAGACCGTACGCTAAATTACTAACTTTTTCAACATATTCTTGAATGCTGATTTTAATCCATTCGCCATTTGATTTGGATGCCAACGCTGCATCTTGATTTGGATGATGCTCCAAATAATATGGCAGCAAGTCGATAAGACGTGTTACTTCCATAGTTCTAATAAGTTAAATTGTTTTGGTTTTCCACTGATTTACAAGAAATCATGCAAATATAACAAAAATTTCAATAAACCTAATAAAAAATGAGAGAGAAGTTTTCAACAAACAGACTCTCTCATATTTAGAACTTTATGAAATCGCTTCATTCACCCCATTGTGACAAACTCTTAGAAGGAGGCGTTAAGTAAAAAGGAGCTAATTGCCTCATCTCAGCAATAGGAACTTTGACTTTCACTGTATTAAAGTAGAGATTAAACGTGCGGTATTTAATGTTTAAATAAAAATCAGTTGTTCTACTAGCTGCTAAATCACTGATATCATAGGAAACTACATTCAAGTATTCGCGTCCTGCATTATCATTTTTATTATTGTGTAGAAACTCTAAATTAATAACCGAGTCCGGCGCAGTTTCTGGAATAAAATAGTTGCGCGCCAAGGTAAACGAATGCTTAATTGTGCCTGTTCCATAATATCGGTACATCACATTGAGGTAATTGCCACTCACCCACACAAGCGCAAGCTCTGACGGATCGTGACCAAGACTATCACTTTGACTTTCTGTATGAATATCAACCATGCTCCACATTGGAACATACTGAATGTAATTCACATCAATGACATACGTATAACCTAATTTTTGTTGAGTTGAAAGCGTAAATTCTACATAACAACGTTTACCTAATAACGAATCGGGATAAGCGAGCGTCGTACGAGGAACAAACGTAGTAGAATCATCGTCAGCAATGAAATACAATTGTTGATCGTCGGCTTTATGTGCCGTCCAGACAGCCAACGTAAAAGGAACAATGGGTTCGGGATCGGGCAAACATGACGTAATGCCTACAATAGTAGACAGAACAAACAAAACGGATACAAGACAACGTAAAAATTTATGCATAATAAATTGTTTAATATGGGGTTTGTAATTACAATGATGCTAGAAAAAGCTAAAACGTTGCAAGAACCGCCCTAATTTCGAGAGAAAGCAACTCAAAATAGATATTTTGATAAAAATTTGTAAGAAATAAGCCAATAATTAGACATTTATTTGTAATTTAGTAGTTTCAAAAATACACACGGAAATATATGACAACACCATTTTTAGAGCAGATAGCACAAAGGTATTACAACGCTTATGAATCGGAATTAAGTGATTTTGCGTTTGTGTTTCCCAATCGACGTGCAGGCTTATTTTTTCGCAAGGCACTAGCTAAAGTCTCTTCCAAACCGCTATTTTCTCCTGAAATCTTAGCTATAAACGACCTCTTTTTAAAAGAATCAAACCTGTTACAAGCAGATAAAATAACACTTTTATTTAGATTGTACACCAGTTATAAAAAGGTGGTTAAAAACGACGAATCATTCGATAGTTTTCTGTTTTTAGGCGACATGTTATTGTCCGATTTCAACGAGATTGATAAATATATGGCTGATGCCAAACAGGTTTTCCAAAATATCAGTGATATTAAAGAGATTGAAAGCGATTTGAGTTGGATGAGTGACGAACAAAAAGCCATCATTAAACAGTTTTGGGGTTATTTTTTAAAAGAAAAAGGACGAGAACTCGAAACGCAATTCGTGGATATGTGGGCTACCTTATTCAATCTTTATAGTACCTTCAAGGAAGATTTACGTACAGAAGGTATTGGTTACGATGGAATGATTTTTAGAGATGTTGCTGAAAGTAAAAATCCGTTATCCGTTTCTAATAAACGAGTCGTTTTTGTAGGATTCAATGCCCTTACATCTACCGAAGAAGAGCTTTTCAAAAAATACCAACGCCTCGGAATTGGCGATTATTATTTCGATTATCAATCACCGGAGATTAAAACTGCTGGCAATGTAGCAAATCACTTTATCAAAGAGAATGAATCGAAATTTCGATCTGAATTTCCGCTAGACACAGACACATCTGAAACGATAACAGATAGATATATTGAATTGATTGCCATTCCTTCGGATATTGGTCAGTCGAAACAAGTATATACAATTTTAGAACGACTGCAACGTGAAAATTCTAGTAATACAGGATTAAAAACTGCCGTTGTTTTGCCCGATGAGAAGCTGCTTATTCCGATGTTACACGCAGTTCCTGAGAGTATAGAAACTATTAATATCACGATGGGTTATCCATTGTCGCTTACGCCCATAGCTGCGCTGATGGATCACATAGCCGCACTACAAAAAAACTGCCGTTTAATCAGCGGAAAACCACATTTTTATTACAAACACGTTTTAGCCATTCTCAATCATCCTTATATGGTAGAATATGCCAAACAAGATGTGGAATCGCTAACAGCGAAAATTCGTAAGGAAAATTTATTTTTAGTGAGTCCTGATGAGCTATCCAAAAACGAGTTGTTCCATGAAATCTTTACGCCTATCGGAGAAATAAGCGAATTTATCGCCTATTTTTCAACTATCACACGCCTACTGTCACAAAAAACCTATAGCGACGAGACGAAACGCCTTGACGCAGAATATTTTGCTAATTATCAAGCTGCTATCAATCGTTTAGAAGATAATTTGAAAGAAACAGAAGTAGAAATCTCATCGGATACATTTTTTAAACTCTTAAAACAACTCACAAGTTCCATTAATATCGCCTTTAAAGGTGAACCTGTAGAAGGACTTCAGTTGATGGGAACGCTCGAAACTCGAGCGCTCGATTTCGACAACCTCATCATCACCTCATTTAACGAAGGAGTTTTTCCTCGTAAAAACACAAATCCTTCGGTTATTCCGTACAGTTTACGTCGCGCTTTTGGATTGCCAACATACGAATATCACGATGCCATTTTTGCTTATAATTTCTACCGTATGATTTACCGAGCAAAACGTGTTTTTTTACTCTACGACTCACGTTCGGACGGACAACACGGAGAGTTGAGCCGTTATGCGGCACAATTAGACTATTTATATAACGTTCCTATTGTCCGTAAATCAGTGAGTTATAGCGTAGCATCGAAGAAAACAGATTCAATTAGTATTAAAAAAGATGACCGCATTCTCAATCGTCTGGCACTATTCACGCAAGCAGATTCCAAAAAAGCGATTTCAGCGAGTGATATCAATAATTACATCGACTGTCCTTTACGTTTTTATTTCTCTAAAATTGAGGGGTTAGGCTCAGCTGATGACGTAAGCGAAACCATTGAATCAAATACGTTTGGTACAATTTTTCATAAAGTGATGGAGTTACTGTATGAACCTTACAAAGGAGAAATAATCACCACGGAACTCATCAGTAAACTCATTAAAAACACCCTAGTCATCGACAAATACATTCATAGAGCATTCAATGAAGTGTTTTATAAAAATAAAACCACAATGCCTATATTGGGTCACAACTTACTGATTGCAAACATTATAAAAACATACGTATTAGAAACTCTAAAATTTGACCAAACAAAACGTACTCCCTTTCATTACATCGCTTCAGAGTTACGCTTGAATACAACTTTAACGCTAGAAAATGAGCTAAAAGTGAATCTCAAAGGTTTTATTGACCGTGTAGATAAACAAAATGACATCACACACATTCTCGACTATAAAACAGGTAAAGTCATCTTTGAATTTTCAGAAATAGCCGATTTGTTCGATGTAAATAAGAAAGAACGACCTAAAGCTGTTTTACAAACCTTTTTCTATGCCATGTTATATCGCCTAGATTGTGCTTACGAGGAACAATTAAAACCGGGTATTTATAGTTTACGAGAACTTGGTAAATATGAAATTAGTCAAAAATTAGACAAAAAACAAACCGTTGTTATAGATGATTATACAACGGTACAAGAGCCATTTGAAACGGCGTTAAAAGATTGTCTATCAGAGATTTTTCAAAAAGAAAATCCTTTTACACAATGTGAAGATGTGAGTCATTGCGAGTATTGTGATTTTAAAAACCTTTGCAACCGCTAACTTATCACTGTTTTAAAAATTGTTTTATCGGCACAAAAACGATAACTTTGCAACTGAAGTAAAAATTTAAACGAGATATCACTATGACACTTACGGAACGTTTTCTTAAATACGTATCTTTCGCTACTACATCCGACGAAAATACAGGATTGACGCCAAGCACACCAGGACAAATGATTTTTGCAAATTATTTAGTTGATGAACTCAAATCAATTGGATTGAAAGATGCTACAGTAGATAAAAATGGTTACGTCATGGCTACGTTACCGGCTACTTCTGACGAGCAATTACCAACAATTGGTTTTATAGCACATTTGGATACATCACCCGATATGAGTGGCAAACATGTCAAACCTCGCATCGTGAAAAATTACGATGGAAACGACATTTTACTCAATGCCGAAGATGCCATTGTACTTTCGACCGAGCAATTTCCTGAACTTAAACTCTATATTGGAAAAGATTTGATTGTAACCAACGGACGCACGCTGCTTGGAGCTGATGATAAAGCTGGAATCGCTGAAATAATGACCGCAATGGAGTATTTAGTGCAACATCCTGAAATAAAACACGGTAAAATTCGGGTGGCTTTCACTCCCGATGAAGAGATAGGAAAAGGACCTCATCTTTTTGATGTTGAAAAATTTGGTGCCGATTGGGCTTACACCATGGATGGAGGCGAAATTGGTGAATTGGAATATGAAAATTTCAATGCCGCATCAGCTAAAATAACTTTTAAAGGACGCAATGTTCACCCTGGTTATGCGAAACATAAAATGTTGAATTCAATGCGAATAGCGCACCAATTTGCTACGATGTTGCCACGCCACGAAACACCAGAACACACCGATGATTACGAAGGTTTTTATCACCTCGTGGCGATGAATGGCGACGTGGAAAGTTCTGCCCTCACCTATATCATTCGCGACCACGATCGTAATCGGTTTGAAAGTCGCAAAACGGAAATAGAACATTTGGTCAACAAAATTAATTCAGAATTTGGCGTTGGCACCGCTACTCTAGAGATTAAAGATCAATATTACAATATGCGTGAAAAAATCGAACCTGTGATGCATATCATCGATTTAGCATTCACCGCTATTGAAGCAGCAGGTGTAAAACCTAAAGTAAAACCGATTCGTGGAGGAACAGATGGTGCACAATTGTCGTTCAAAGGGTTACCTTGTCCAAATATTTTTGCTGGAGGACACAATTTCCATGGACGTTACGAATTTGTTCCAATTCAATCGATGGAAAAAGCAACTGAAGTCATCCTTAATATTGTAAAGATGGCAAAAAACGTATAAAAAATAGTAACGGAAATAAGTGATAGTATGAAAACAACTCCATTTACAGATATTCACATCGCATTGGGTGCGAAAATGCACGAGTTTGCAGGTTATAATATGCCGATTGAATACACCACAGGCATCATCGACGAACACATGACTGTCGTCAACAGCGTCGGTGTTTTTGATGTTTCACACATGGGCGAATTCTGGGTAAAAGGTCCAAAGGCACTCTCTTTTTTACAAAAAATATGTAGCAACGACATCGCTTCTATCCCAATAGGGAAAGCCCAATACAACTGTTTTCCTAATGGTAAAGGTGGAATCGTTGACGATTTAATTGTCTATCACTTCGAACCTGAAAAATATCTTTTAGTTGTCAATGCCGCCAATATAGATAAGGATTGGGAATGGGTAAATGCGAATAACTCAGAACGTGCAGAACTCGAAAATGCCTCGGAACGAATGGCACAATTAGCAATTCAAGGACCCAAAACCATCGAAGTTCTGCAACAACTCACTGCGGTGGACCTCACTAAAATAGAGTATTACGGATTTGTAGTTGGCACATTTGCTGGCATTGATGATGTTATTATCTCGAATACGGGTTACACTGGCGCTGGCGGTTTTGAAATCTATTTTTATCCACAATTTGGCGAACAAATTTGGCAACGTATTTTCGAAGCGGGAAAACCTTATGGCATAAAACCCATTGGGCTTGGCGCACGCGATACGCTTCGATTGGAAATGGGTTTTTCGCTCTACGGACACGAAATTGACGATACCACATCGCCTATCGAAGCGGGATTGGGTTGGATTACAAAACCATTAGAGAGTAAACAGCTGATTGATGGCGATTTATACATCAAACAACGCGCAGAAGGCGTAACAAAGAAATTGGTGGGATTTGAACTTATCGACCGTGGCATTCCACGCGCCGACTACGAAATCACCGACGGCAAAGGTAATGTGATTGGTCGTGTAACATCTGGCACCATGTCGCCAACTCGAAAAATAGGTATCGGTATGGGTTATGTAACGACTAATTACGCCAAAGTGGGCACCGAAATTGCCATTTTAATACGCAACAAAGAGTTGAAAGCGGTAATTGTAAAACCGCCTTTTAGGAAATAGACTTTACAGCCAAAAAACTCATCAACACTCACAAATAATCTTTTTATTCGTGAGTGTTTTTAGTCTGTTCTCATAAAGATTAGCAACTCTTAACTACTCAATTAGTGAGAGACCATCGCTTTTTATTACCTTTGCAATTCGTAACTAAAACCTCGAAAATAGGAGCAATCAACACCTTCATATCCAGATTATGATCGATACGTCACAATTCAACGGCAAAAAAATAGTATTTCAAACATTAGGCTGTAAACTCAACTTTGCGGAAACTTCGGCCATTGGTCGCTCACTACTCGAAGCTGGTTTTCAGCGCGCTAAAATAGGCGAAGAGGCGGATATTTGCATTGTCAACACGTGCTCAGTAACCGACACAGCTGACAAAAAATGTCGACAAGCGATTCATAAACTAATTAATAGACACCCCAACGCGTTGATGATTGTTACTGGGTGCTACGCACAGCTAAAACCTGATGAAATTGCTTCAATTCCTGGTGTTGATTTAGTTTTAGGAGCGAATGAAAAAGGTTCTATCACTGATTTTATAGCGCTATTAGATGAAAAACAAACCAGCGAAATACATACCGTAAAAACTGCCGACATTCGACAATTTACGCCCATTTGTTCAGCGGATGATCGCACACGTCATTTTTTGAAAGTACAAGATGGTTGCGATTACTACTGCACTTATTGCACTATTCCACTGGCACGAGGGCGCAGTCGTAATGCTTCAATAGTCGAAACCGTAGCTGTAGCACAACAAGCAATCGACGAAGGCGCTCAAGAGATTGTACTCACAGGCGTTAATACGGGAGATTTTGGAAGGTCAACTAACGAGACTTTTTTTGATTTACTCAAAGCATTGGATCAACTTGAACATGTGCGTTATCGGATTTCAAGCATTGAACCAAATTTATTGACCGATGAAATTATTAACTTCGTAGCCTCGTCCAAGCAGATAACACCACATTTTCACATACCACTACAATCAGGAAGTAATGCCATATTAGAATTAATGCATCGACGTTACACACGCGAACTCTTTGCAGAAAAAATCTATAAAATTAAATCACTGATGCCACAAGCGTTTATCGGCGTAGATGTTATGGTTGGCGTACGTGGCGAGACTCCTGAGCATTTTGAAGAAACACGAAGTTTTTTAGAAGGTTTACCGATATCACAATTACACGTGTTCACCTATTCGGAACGGACTGGAACAAAAGCGCTTGATATTACTTATAACGTACCAAAAGTTGAACGTAAGAAACGTAATGACATCCTGCATCAACTTTCAGAACAAAAAACAGAAGAGTTCTACAAAAGTCAAAAAGGTCGTGAAGGAGTTGTATTATGGGAAGCGGTAAAAAGTGGCGATACAATGCACGGTTTTACCGAAAATTATGTTCGGGTGGAAGCGCCTTATAATAAAGCGTTAATCAATACACTACAAAAATTAACCATTTAATCGAGGATTTCTTGAACTCAATTAGACTGTTAATGAGTGACATAAAAAGAAAGAGCGTCTAAAATTTTAGACGCTCTTTTTAATATAAACTCTTTATTTTAAAGCAATTTATTAGTTTTCGTATCAGGAAAAATAACCGACGGTTTGAATGTACGCGCTTCGCTGTCATCGAGCCAGGTGTACGCCATAATAATAACCACATCTCCCACAGTCACTAAATGTGCAGCAGCTCCGTTCAAACAAATAACGCCAGAACCACGCTCGCCTTTAATAACATAGGTTTCAAAACGATTGCCATTATTATTATTCACCACTTGCACGCGTTCGTTCGCTATCACATTGGCAGCATCCATCAAATCCTCGTCGATAGTGATACTTCCGATATAATCCAAGCACGATTCGGTAACAGTCACACGATGAATTTTCGATTTTAAAATATTCAAATACATATTCTTATCTGTTAGTTATTTTATTTATAGCGAATATTATCAATCAAACGCACTTTGCCACAATATACGGTTATACAGCCGACAATATCATCAGTCTCCTCCCATTTTTCAATAGATTGAAGCGTTTTACCATCTACAATATCAAAATACTCAACTTCCAATCCTTCTACCTGATTAATAGCAGCCACTAAAGCCGTATGTAATTCTGAAACGGGAGTTTCTGGTACAAATTGACGACTTTCGTTCAATACCTGTGAAATGTGAACCGCTAATTGACATTGTTCTAGTGTCAATAGAGCATTTCTGCTGCTCATGGCCAATCCAGTAGCTTCACGCACAATAGGACAACCAACGATTTCTACTGGCAAATTCATCACACGCACCATACGACGAATAATGGCCAATTGCTGAAAATCTTTTTCTCCAAAATAAGCACGTGTCGGTTGTACTAATTGGAAGAGTTTACTCACCACTTGAACCACTCCATTGAAATGTCCTGGGCGAAATTTTCCTTCCATCACTGCGTCGAGACCACCAAAATTAAAGTTAAAAGGTTTAGTCATCTCATCGGCATCGTACATCTCTTCAGCAGTTGGTGCAAAAATGATGTGACATCCTATAGAAGCGAGTAATTCTGCATCAGTTTCAAGTGTACGTGGGTAATTAGCTAAATCCGTTTTATTGTTAAATTGTGTAGGATTTACAAAAACACTCACCACACAGATATCGTTCTCACTCACAGAGCGTTTAACAAGCATCAAATGTCCTTCGTGTAAAGCTCCCATGGTAGGCACAAAACCAATCGATTGACCGGCTGATTTGGCTGCTGAAATATAATTCGTCAGCTCATGTTTAGTTCTGATTATTTGCATAGTATGTGTACCTAAAATAAGGTGTGCAAAAGTAGTAATAAAATAACGAAGAAAAAAAAGATAATTTTGAAAAGTTCATAAAATCAACTACGCATGACCCTCGCTAAGACAACTATACCAATTAAAAACATAAAAATAGGATAAAAACGTACTTTATTTTAAAAAAGTAGCCAATTATGATACATCTGATTGTAAATTACTGTAATTTTGTCTACTATTTTTAATAAATGATATTTATTTATGCATACACAAACACTTATCAACGATTTACAACATCGTTTTCCGAACGAACCTGAATATTTACAAGCTGTACACGAAGTGCTTACGTCTATCGAAGAAGTATATAACCAACATCCAGAATTTGAGAAAGCAAATATCATAGAGCGCCTTTGCATTCCAGATCGTATTATTTCATTCCGTGTGACGTGGATGGACGACCAAGGCAACGTAAAAACCAATATGGCTTACCGCATACAACACAACAACTCTATTGGACCTTACAAAGGAGGTATGCGTTTTCACGCATCAGTTTGTCCTTCAATACTAAAATTTTTAGCTTTCGAACAAACATTCAAAAACGCACTCACCACACTACCTATGGGCGGTGCCAAAGGTGGCTCAGACTTTAGTCCACGTGGTAAATCAAATGCTGAAATTATGCGTTTTTGCCAAGCAGTAATGTTGGAATTATGGCGTAACATTGGTCCTGATACCGACGTCCCAGCAGGAGATATTGGTGTGGGTGGACGCGAAGTAGCTTATATGTATGGCATGTACAAAAAACTAGCTCGCGAAAATACAGGCACATTTACAGGAAAAGGTATCGAATTTGGTGGTTCACTTATTCGCCCAGAAGCTACAGGATATGGCAATATCTATTTCTTGATGAATATGCTAAAAAGTCGCGGCATCAGCGATTTGAAAGGACAAACTGTTTGTATTTCTGGCTCGGGAAATGTAGCAACCTACACTGCCAAAAAAGTAATCGAATTGGGCGGAAAGGTAGTAACTCTTTCAGATAGTGATGGTTACATATACGACCCGGATGGAATTGATCGTGAAAAATTAGATTTTATTTTTGAACTCAAAAACCTATACCGTGGTCGTATCCGCGAATATGCCGAAAAATATAACTGTAAATATGTAGCCGGAGGACGTCCTTGGGGTGAAAAATGTACCATCGCACTACCCTCTGCTACTCAAAATGAACTCACCAAAGAGGACGCTAAAAAATTAATTGAGAATGGTGTAATCGCCGTATCGGAAGGAGCAAATATGCCCTCTACACCTGAAGCGATAAATCTATTTATCGAACACAAAATACTATTTGCACCTGGTAAAGCGGCCAATGCTGGCGGAGTTTCTGTATCTGGTTTAGAAATGACACAGAATGCTATGAAATTAAGTTGGAGCAAGGAAGAGGTGGATAAGAAATTACACGAAATTATGTCTGAAATTCATGCGCAATGCGTAAAATATGGCACGCAGCCAGATGGATATGTCAACTACGTGAAAGGTGCTAATATTGCAGGATTTATGAAGGTGTCCAAAGCTATGATCGCACAAGGAGTTTTATAAATATGATGAGATAAACATGAAAAAGGCAGTTAAAACTAGTTTTAGCTGCCTTTTTATATTCAAACTATGTAACCCCAAGTTTAAAACACCAACCACACAGTATACAAAATGTATATCAACAAAAAGATAACGCCTTCCCAACGCTCAACTTTACGGCCACGCCCCGTGAAAATAAAGAGAAACAACAAAAGACTAGCGAAAATATTTAGCAATAAATCGTAATAAGACTCTACAGAAACCGTTATCGGTATAATGCATGCGGTAGTCCCAAGAATAAAAAAAGAGTTAAAAATATTTGATCCTACAATATTGGCAATGGCAATATCGGTATTTTTTTTGGTAGCTGCCACCACCGATGTTGCCAATTCTGGTAACGATGTACCAATGGAAATAATAGTTAGTCCAATAATTCGTTCCGATACTCCATATTGATGCGCGATAGCCGTTGCTGAACGTACAATCGCCTCACCACCAATCAATAAAAGCACTAAGCCAACAACCACCCACATAATAGCAATTCCTAGTTTCATGGTTGGTGCCTCTGTAGTTTCGTTCAAATGCCTATTTTTAAGAGCAGTTTGAATAACATAACCCATAAAAATAGTAAAAAACAACAACAAAACAATGCCATCTCCACGCGAAATCACAGAAACGATATCGTGGTCAAT
>DATFIF010000178.1:0-4973 GCA_035270405.1 Paludibacteraceae bacterium
GTGATTCATAGCAAGGTCGGCCAAAACTTTACGGTTCATGGCGATACCTGATTTGTGTAAAGCGCCCATAAGTTGAGAATAAGACATTCCTTCTAAGCGAGCAGCTGCGTTGATACGTTGAATCCACAAACCACGGAAAGTACGTTTCTTATTTTTACGATCGCGGTATGCATATTGCAAACCTTTTTCCCACGTGTTTTTGGCAACTGTCCATACATTGCGACGTGCACCAAAATAGCCACGAGTGAGTTTTAAAATTCTTTTACGTTTGGCCCTTGAGGCTACATGATTTACTGATCTTGGCATTTTTTTCTGTTTTTGAATGTTAGCGTTCCGTTTTTGGAATCTTTCGGCTAGTCATTCGGTTAATCACTAAAAATTAATTCTTCGCAGTTAAAAGTTATCTGAGGGCAAGTAACGCTTTAACGTTTTTCTCGTCAGCTTTGTTAACTAGTCCCGTGTGAGTCAAATTACGTTTTTGTTTCAACGTCTTTTTGGTCAGAATATGGCTTTTATACGCATGTTTCCGTTTGATTTTTCCTGTTCCGGTAAGGGCAAACCTCTTTTTGGCACCGGAGTTAGTTTTCATTTTTGGCATTTCTCAGTATAATTAAATTAATAAAAAAAATTCTTATTTTTTTGTAGCTTTTGGAGAGAACATGATAATCATCCGTTTCCCTTCAAGAACAGGTAGCGAATCTACCTTAGCAATATTTTCCAAATCGCTTGCAAAGCGGAGTAATAAAAGTTCACCTTGTTCTTTAAATAAGATGGAACGACCTTTGAAAAACACAAAGGCTTTTACTTTACAACCGTCTTTTAGAAACGATTGTGCATGTTTTAACTTAAAATTATAGTCGTGTTCATCGGTTTGTGGACCGAAACGAATCTCTTTTACGACCATTTTTACCGTTTTAGCTCTAATCTCTTTTTCCCTTTTCTTCTGTTGATATAGGAATTTTTGATAATCAACTACACGACATACGGGCGGTTCCGCATTTGGTGAAATCTCTACGAGGTCGAGATTTAAATTGTCAGCTATCGCTAGTGCGCGTTCGATAGGATATACGCCCACTTCGATGTTTTCGCCAACTAAACGAACTTCTCTCGTACCACGAATTTTTTCGTTAATACGGTGTAGATCTTCGTTTCTTTTTTTGATAATCAACTGTTTAGCTATTGCGCAGTCCTCCTGATAAGTTAAGTGAATATTGGTTGCCCCTCAATTTTTTGGGCTTGCAAATATACGATGTTTTTTCTGTTTCACAAAATATTTTTATAACAAATTAATAAACGTTTTATCAATTAGTTCATCGCTGGCTTTAACTTGAAAATAGAGTTTGAAAATCTAGCACCTTTTTTCTGTTTGTATTAAACTATTCCCCACTTTTCACCATTTGATTTTTATGTCTGTTTTATTTTTATTATTCGATTAAAAATCAACTATCTACAACGTTTTTAATTATTAGCTTTTGTTGATAAATTTGTTGATAACTTGTTATTTAGTGTTGGTATTGGCGTTATATGTTGTTGATAAGTTTTTGGTGGGGGATTGTGGGGATTTGAATTTTAATTGTAATTTTACACCCAGAACTATTAATAAGGCGTGTTATGACCACATTTATCGGAAATATTGAGGCGAAGGCTGATGTGAAGGGCAGAATTTTTATTCCCGCATCGTACCGTAAGCATCTCCCAGAAGGCGAAAGAGAGCGTTTGGTTATGCGTATAGATCCTAATAATGCCTGTTTGATTTTGTATCCTGAGGGTGTATGGAATCGAAAGGTGGCCGATTTCAAGGAGAAACTTGACGAGTGGAATTCCGACGATCAGATGCTTTTGATGCAATTTGTGTCGGATGCAGAGTGGTTGGATATTGATTCTCAAGGTCGTGTGTTGATTTCAAAACGGTATCTTCAGCAAATTGGTGCGTCGCTCGATGTGCTTTTTGTGGGCATGTTAGATCGTATCGCTTTGTGGGATAAAACGTCGTATGAAAATTCTCGCTTGTCATCGAACGATTTCGCAAAGCGGTTGGCTGATAAGATGATGAAAAAGAGTGTCGATTAACTAGTAAAAGAGTTCCGTTAATTATTTATTGAATTAAATATTAATTGCTTATGTATCACGTTCCAGTACTTTTGAATGAAACACTTGATGGTTTGAATATCAAACCTGATGGCGTGTATGTGGATGTGACATTTGGCGGCGGAGGCCATTCTCGGGCTATTTTAGAGCGTCTTGGTAAAGGTGGACGTTTGTTTGGTTTTGATCAAGATGAAGATGCGATGAAAAATGCTTTCGATGATTGCCGTTTTACCTTTGTTCGTAGCAATTTCCGTTATCTGACTAATTTTTTACGTTATCACGGCATTCAACAAGTGGACGGTATTTTGGCGGATTTGGGGGTTTCTTCACATCATTTTGATGATGAAACGCGTGGTTTTTCATTCCGTTTTGAGGGCGATTTGGATATGCGCATGAATAAAAAGGCCTCTTTGACAGCTGCGTCTATTTTGAACAGTTACACGGAGGCGCAATTAGCGGATGTTTTCTTTTATTATGGCGAATTGCAACAAGCTCGGCGTATAGCTAAAGCAATTGTGGCCGCTCGTTCTAATGAACCCATTGAGACAATTACTCAGTTTTTAGATCTCGTAAAAGTGTTCTTTCCACGTGAGCGTGAGAAGAAAGATTTAGCAAAATTATTCCAAGCGTTACGGATAGAAGTGAATCGTGAAATGGATGTGTTGAAAAATTTATTAGATCAATCTGTCGCGATGTTGGCTCCTGAAGGTCGTTTGGCTGTGCTTACGTACCATTCATTAGAAGATCGGTTGGTCAAGAATTTTATTAAAGCCGGCAATTTTGAGGGACAGCAGGAAAAAGATTTCTATGGTCGTGTAGTTGCACCTTTAAAAGCCATCAATACGAAAGTGATTATTGCTTCTGAAAAAGAAGTGTTAGAAAATTCGCGTGCGCGAAGTGCAAAATTGCGTGTAGCAGAAAAAATATAACGAATGAGTCTAGGTAGTAAAATAAAAGATGGATTGGCTTTTGGAAGCAAGGGAACTTCAGAGCGTCCTAAAATCTCGCTTAAGGATGTAGCGTCTGGCGAGGCGTTGGGTCGTGAGTGGTTGCAGCGGCAAATTCCGTTCATCATTTTTTTAGTTATGATTTCACTTTTTTATATTAATAATCGATTTACGTATGAAGCACAATTACGAGATATTGATCGGTTGAAGAGAGAGTTGGTGGATGCAAAATACGAATCTTTAACTGTTTCGGAAGAGTTGATGCAGATGAGTCGACAATCTTATGTGATTGATAAATTGCGTGAGCAAGGTAGTAATTTACAAATTTCAACCGAACCGTCGGTTGTTATTAAGCGATAAGTATATTATGTCATCAACTCATCAATCTATACTTGTTCGGTTTGCCATTGTTTATTTGATTGTGGTGCTTTTGTTTGCCGCTTCGGTGTATCGCATTGTGATGATACAGTTTGTTGAAAAAGATAATTGGATGGCTATATCGGAACGTTTAAATCGTCCAGATAAGGAGATGATAGCCAACAGAGGAAATATTTATTCGCATGATGGAAAGTTGATGGCGAGTACCATTCCTTATTATTATTTATATATGGATACGCGAGTAGAAGCGCTTCATCTTAAGAATGGAGAATTATTTAAAAAACATATTGATTCCTTGGCGTTGGGATTGTCGCAGAAATTTGGGGATCGTTCTGTAGCAGAATATCGCCGTTATATTACACAAGGGTACCAAACAGGAAAAGGAAGATTGTTGTTGTGTCCCCGTAAAGTAACCTATTCCGAATTAAAAGAAGTAAAGACGATTCCATTATTTCAATTAGGACGTAATAAGAGTGGATTGATTGAGCAGGAATTTGTAAAACGAATTAAACCTTTTGGTTCCTTAGCCTCGAGAACTATCGGTAATATATATGGTGAAGGCACTAAAGGTGGTCAATTTGGTTTGGAGTTGGCGTACGATTCGCTATTACGTGGAAAAGCTGGTCTGGCCAAGTGCGAGTTGCTTGGTAATCGCTGGGTGTATGTGCCGATTATTGAGCCTCAGGATGGTTTAGATGTGACCACGACTATTGATATCGAAATTCAGGATATTGCAGAGCGTGCGTTGGTTGATAAATTAGTAGAGATTGATGCCGCTTCTGGCTGCGTATTATTGATGGATGTTGCAAGTGGAGAAGTGAAAGCCTGTGTGAATATGTCGCGTGTAGCGCCTGGAGAATACCGAGAAATTGCTAATATGGCTGTCGGTGATATGTCAGAGCCAGGTTCTACATTTAAAACGATGTCGATGATGGTTTTGCTAGAAAAAGGCTTGGTGAAGCCTACTGATTCTATTGATACTGGACACGGTCAATGGCCTATGTACAATCGTGTGATGACGGATCATAATCACAAAACGGGCGGTTATGGCATGCTTACAGCCACCGAAGTAATAGCTAATTCGTCTAATATTGGTATTTCGCGTTGGGTGGATGACTATTTCTCAAAAAATCCGAGTGAATATGTCGATCAACTTTATAAAATGGGTTTGGGCAAGGCAATGACTATCGAAATTCCCGGTGCTGGTCGTCCCAAAATTCGTAATCCGAAGGATAAAAACGTTAATTGGTATAAGACCGCTTTGCCTTGGATGTCAATTGGTTATGAAGTACAAATGCCGCCAATTTATACCTTGGCTTTTTATAATGCTATTGCTAATAATGGGAAATACATCCGACCTTATTTTGTGAAATCAATTAGTCAGAATGGGCGTATTTTAGAGACGTTCGGCACGGAAACAATTAAGTCGTCTATAGCTTCTTCGTCAACGTTACGTGACATTCGAATGATGTTAGAATCCGTAGTGAACGAGGGTACAGGGAAAGCCGTTCATTCCAATCATGTTTCGATTGCGGGTAAAACAGGCACTGCTCAATTGCA
>DATFIF010000179.1:0-2041 GCA_035270405.1 Paludibacteraceae bacterium
CTCTATTACCTCACCACTTGGGCTTTTCATGGCTATTCCAAATACAAAAAATAAGAGATGGAACAGAAAAAAGATAAATACGATTTTTTGATTGTGGGAAGTGGGCTTTTTGGTGCTGTTTTTGCGCACAGAGCAACAGCAGCAGGAAAATCATGTTTGGTTGTCGATAAACGCGCCCATGTTGGAGGAAATGTTTATTGCCGAACTATTGAAGGTATCAAAACTCATGCTTATGGTGCTCATATTTTTCATACGTCAGACAAGGAAGTGTGGGATTTTGTCAATCAATTTGTTCATTTCAATCGTTACACCAATAGTCCGCTAGCAAAATATGGCAACGGTTTGTATAACTTACCGTTCAATATGAATACATTCCATCAATTGTGGGGTGTGGAAACTCCCGAAGAAGCTCGCAAAAAAATAGCCGAGCAACGGGGAGAATATGCCAAAATTAATCCGCAAAATCTCGAAGAGCAAGCCCTACAATTAGTAGGACGTGATATCTACGAAAAACTCATTAAAGGATACACGGAAAAACAATGGGGCTGCAAAGCAACAGAACTTCCAAGTTTTATTATTCGTCGTTTACCATTGCGTTTTACGTACGATAATAATTATTTTGATGACGAATATCAAGGGATTCCAGAGGGCGGATATAATATACTAATAAATAGACTGTTAGAGAATAGTGACATCATTCTTAATACAGATTTTTTGCAACAACGCGAAGCATTAGCAGCAAAAGCTGAAACCGTTCTTTATACAGGCATGTTGGATGCTTATTTCAATTATCAATATGGCAACTTGGAATTTCGCAGCTTACGATTTGAAACGCAAGTGCTAGATATGGACAATTTTCAAGGAAATGCTGTGGTGAACTATACGGATGCAGAAACTCCTTTTACGCGTATTATCGAACACAAACATTTTGAATACGGAACGCAACCAAAAACCGTTATAACCAAAGAATATCCACAAACTTGGGATCAAACTAAAGAAGCCTATTATCCTGTCAATAATGATAAAAACGAACAACTTTCAGCCAAATACAAAGTATTAGCAAATCAAGAAAGCGATGTCATCTTTGGAGGTCGTTTAGCAGATTACAAATATTATGATATGGACGAAGTCATTCGTTTGGCTTTAGATAAGGCAGATGCGATTCTAAAAACATAACATGCTCAACGTTTCTATTGTACTATATAACAACGACATCGACGAAGTAATTTCGTTGGTTCAGCAATTACGTGCAAGCAGTAGCGTCTCTACTATTTTTTTAGTAGACAATTCAGAACAAAGCCATGGAGCCTTTGAAAAACTTCCCGTTACATACATTTTTAATGGCAAAAACTTGGGATATGGAGCCGCTCACAATATCGCCATTCGACAAACTTTAGCTGGCAAAATCCCTTATCACTTAGTGGTCAATTCGGACATCAGCTTTCAATCTGAAAGCATCGTGCAACTCCTTGATTTTATGGACAATCATAAAGATATTGGAAGCTTGATGCCTAAAGTATTTTATCCTGACGGACAAATTCAGTATCTTTGCAAACTCATTCCTACACCATTAGATTTATTTGGCAGACGTTTTTTACCTAATAAATGGATGCAAAAACGGATTGAACGATTTGAATTACAACAGTTTGGCTACGATAGAATCATTGATGTACCTTATCTTTCAGGCTGTTTTATGCTATTACGTTCTGAGACATTACAAAAAGTAGGATTATTTGATGAACGTTTTTTTATGTATCCAGAAGATATTGACTTAACACGTCGTATCAGAGAGCAGTATCGTACTATTTTTTATCCGCATGTTACCATTGTTCACAATCATGCACAAGGATCCTATAAAAGTAAGAAATTACTTTGGATTCACAGCTTAAACATTATTCGTTATTTCAATAAATGGGGCTGGTTTTGTGATAAAAAGCGCAACCAAATTAACAAAGAAACACTTAATCAATTTCAAAAATAGCAGCTATGAATTTTAATATAATGCAGATTGCTAGTGCATTCATCGTACTTTTTGCAATCA
>DATFIF010000180.1:0-14068 GCA_035270405.1 Paludibacteraceae bacterium
CGTTTTTTTGCTCCTTTGATGAAACTCATGGGGCTTTCTCGTGAAAGTTCGTTCCTTTGGTTTGTAGCTCAAACGGTTGGTTTGACCTATGGTTCAGCCGTATTACTCGAAGAGTTGGAGGAAAATAACTTACCACAAAAAGATGTGAATTTATTAAATTATCATATTGCTATTAATCATTCGCTTTTGGAAGACACTTCGCTTTTTTGGGTGATGGGCGTTCCACTATTTTGGATTACCATTCCACGTATTTTGTTGGCAATTGCGTTTGTCTGGTTGGTACGTTTGTATAGACGTGTTCGTCTGCATTTTGTGCCTGTTTCATAACTAGTTATTTCATTTTTATGCGTTATTTTTTACTAATTATTGGCTATCTCTGTGTTGGATTGGGTGTATTAGGTATTTTCTTACCAATACTTCCTACGACGCCGTTTTTGTTATTGGCATCCTATCTGTTTTATCGTAGTTCGCCCAAAGCACAACAGTGGCTTTTGACACATAAGTATTTGGGTGCTTATATTTCCGATTTTCAAATTCATAAAGCTATTCCTTTGCGTGTAAAAATTTATTCTGTTTCTATGTTATGGATTACAATTCTACTATCAGCGTTTGTTTTTATTGAATTTTGGTGGTTACGATTAGTGTTGATTTTAATTGCTGTGGCCGTTACGATACACATCTTATCCTTCAAAACAAAAAAAGATTAATACTCTTTGTATATCATTTAAAAAAGGTCTTGCACTCGTGCAAGACCTTTTTTAATAGCAATAAATTGTTTCAGGAAATATTCTGACGTACTTTTTTTAAGAACTGTTGCATTTGAGCTGAGTCCTTATCCTCAACAATACGTTGCAATTGAGTCATTTGTATTTTGATAGCTTCTATCTGCTCTGCCGTGTGCGGATTGAATAGAATTTCCGATAAAAGATAATCCTCTTCCGACAATAAGCCGCGCGCCACGGTGAGGTGTTTTTTGAAAGTTGTTCCAGGTGCCTCTTGATGTTTCATAACCGCCGCAAAAACTAATGATGACACGAATGGAATCGACAGCGAATAGGCAATCGTTTGGTCATGCTCGTCGAATGTATATTCAAAAATATTTAGTTGCAGCGATCCGTAAAAATCTTTGAAAAACGCTTTCCCCAAATAATCACTTTCAGCGATGATGATGGCACTTTGTCTGCTCAAGTCAGAGAGATTGGCAAATGTAGGGCCAAACATCGGATGCGTTGAGACGTAGCGCATTCCAGTTGTGTTGTAGAATTCCTGAATTCCTGTTTTTACGGAGGCAATATCTGATAAAATAGACGTTTTTGGCAAAAAAGGAAGCACCTCTTCGAATGCTTTTATGGTGTATTTGAGCGTTACGGCATTGATGCATATTTCAGGCTCGAACGTTTTAATCTCTTCTAGTTTCGTAAATCGTTGTGTGTTAAATACAAATCGCAAACGATTGGGATCTGTGTCGTACAGGGCAACCTCATGTTTCATACATAAACAATCGGTTAAAAATGTGCCCATTTTACCAGCGCCGAGAATGAGTATTTTCATTTTTTCTTGAGTTTAATCGTTATTCATTAATTCAACTTGAACGCGTACTGATTCTTCGTGAATGGCTTCTAAAAAAGTGCGCATAAATTCACGACTCATCCCTAGTTTTTCGCCATTTGCAATGCGTTTTTCGAGAATTTCATTGTAACGACCAGTTTGCAAGACAGAAATGCCATGTTCTTTTTTGTATATACCGATATTTTGAGACACACGCATACGTTTTGCTAATGTTTCCAATAACGTATTATCTAAATCGTCAATTTCATGGCGCAAATCAACTAAATCTTCTGTTGATTGTTTCATTTCACGAATGACTAATTTCCGAAGTATCACATCTAAAACTTCAGGAGAGACTTGTTGGTCTTTGTCACTCCAAGCATTGTTTGGCGTACAATGACTTTCAATGATTAAACCGTTGAATTGTAAATCCATAGCTTGTTGAGAAAGCGGCGCAATGAGTTCTCGTTTTCCGCCAATATGACTTGGGTCACAGAAAAGTGGTAATTCTGGAAAACGGCGATGCAATTCTATTGGAATATGCCATTGTGGTTGGTTGCGATAGATTGTTTTATCGTATGAACTAAATCCTCTGTGGATGGCTGCTATTTGGTGTAATCCCGCATTGTAAAGCCGTTCGATGGCGCCAATCCAAAGCTCTAAATCTGGATTAACAGGATTTTTAATAAGGATTGGAATATCCACACCTTGTAACGCATCGGCGATTTCTTGAACAGCAAATGGATTCGCAGTAGTTCGCGCTCCTAACCAAAGCACGTCAACGCCGTATTTTAACGCTTCGTAAGCATGTTTTGCTGTGGCTACTTCCGTTGCCGTGTACATGCCAGTTTCTTGTTTTACGCGGCGCAACCATTGTAGTCCTTCGCTTCCAACACCTTCGAATCCGCCTGGTTTGGTACGTGGTTTCCAAATGCCTGCACGGAAAATTTGAACCCCGTTTTTGACCAATTCTTTCGCGGTAGTTAACACTTGCTCTTCGGTTTCAGCACTGCACGGACCTGCAATAATGATTGGTCGTTTTTGTTCTAGTTTTGGAAGCTTAAATTGTTCAAAATCCATAGTGTTTGATAGTTAAATAAGTTTATTTACATTCAAATATTAATCGGCGTCAATCTCTATTTGCTGAATTCTTGTAAGTGCTTCAGCTAAGTTTAATTCGTTGCAACAAAGTGAAATGCGTATGTAACGCGAACCGTTACTACCAAAAATAAAACCTGGTGTTATAAAAACGCGTGCTTTGTGTAATAGTTGTTCTGTTAAATTTTCCACTTCTTTTTGGTTTTCAGGAATTCGTCCCCACAGGAATAATCCTACCTGAGCTTTGTCAAAATTACAATTTAGTGCATCCAGAATTTGCTCAGCTAAATGACGGCGTTTGCTGTAGAGCTCATAATTCATCGCTTCATGCCAACTTTCGTCGTTGTGTAACGCTTCGGCAGCTGCTAATTGCATCGGGCGGAACATGCCAGAATCGATGTTACTTTTTACCTTCAAAATCCATTCGACAAACCTTGCATTGGAAGCTACCATACCCATACGCCATCCTGGCATATTGTGAGTTTTACTCATAGAATTTAGTTCGATACAGCACTCTTTGGCACCATCTATTTGTAAAATACTCAATGGCTTTTTGTTCAAAATAAAACTGTAAGGATTATCGTTGACAATAATAATATTATGTTTTTTTCCAAAATCTACCAATTTTTGGTATAATTCAATCGTTGCATTTGTGCCAGTTGGCATATGAGGATAATTTGTCCACATTAATTTTACGCGACTTAAATCCATTTGTTCTAAAGCGTCAAAATCGGGAAGCCAACCATTCTTCTCTGTCAGATCGTACGGAACAACTTCGGCGCCCAAAAGTGTACTTAATGAACTGTATGTAGGATAGCCCGGATTTGGAACCAAAACTTGTTCGCCAGGATTGACAAAAGCCAATGTGATATGTAAAATTCCCTCTTTGGAACCGATTAGTGGCAGAATTTCATTTGCTGAATTAAGCATTATGTTGTACCATTTCTTGTAAAAATCGGCAAATGCCTGCCGCAACTCTGGAATACCACTATATGATTGATAACCGTGTACATCAGATCGGACAGCGTTTTCACAGAGCGTTTTTATCGTAGTTTCTGATGGTGGCATGTCGGGACTACCAATACCGAGACTGATGACATTTTTGCCATCCGCATTCATCTGCGCTATCTCTTTGATTTTGCGCGAAAAATAGTATTCCTGTACCGATTCTAATCGGTTGGCATGAGTGATGGGCTGATCCATAACGAATTAGTTTTAAATCGTTTGTTTTCCTTCGGTGTATTCTCCTAATATCTTAATATTTCGTATCAAAGGACGAATGGCGTCAATCGCTTGTGTGTATCTGGTGTAATTGTCAAAGCTTAAGTCGATGTAAAAGAGGTATTCCCATTCGTGACCTATCACTGGTAGCGATTGTATTTTGGTTAAGTTTACATTGTAAAAAGATAGAATAGTCAATACTTTTGATAAACTTCCCTCTTCGTGCGGCAACGAAAATACGATAGAAGATTTATTGTAATCGGTTTCGTTTTGTAGTTGGGCAACTCTATCTTTGTGTGCAACCATCAAAAAACGCGTAAAATTGTGCTTGTTAGTTTCGATACCCTCGGCCAAAATGTTGAGACCAAACTGTTTGGCGGTTTCAGCGTGACAAATTCCTGCAATTCCACGTTGTTTGTTTATGGCAATACTGTAAGCACTTTTTGCCGTATCTTCAGCCTCAATAAGTTCTATGTGAGGATGCTCGGATAAAAAATCTTCACATTGTAAGAGTGCCATGTAGTGTGAGCGTACCTCTTTGATATCTTCAATTCGTACTCCTTCCAAAGCTACTAAACTATGTCTGATGCGCAGTTTGTGCTCTCCTATAATCCGCACATCGCTATCTTTAATTAAATTGTAGTTTTGAAGCAAACTTCCTGCGATGGTATTTTCGATAGCAATAGCAGCCACAATATGAGGATTTGTGCGCACTAATTCGATGGATTGCTTAAACGTGTCGCACGGTAATAGTTCGATATGGTTACCAAAGTAGAGACGCGCAGCCATATCGTGAAATGAGCCTTGCGACCCTTGCATAGCAACTTGAAGTAGTTTATTCATACTTGTTATAGTCTAAAAACAAAAAATCCCACTCGTGTTCGAGCAGGATTTCTGTATCATTACAATTTTTAAATGAAACTACATACTAAATCCCGCTCTTACTGCTAAAGTAAAAGTAAAAAAAGAAGTAGTTTGTAAATAAAAATTTCATAGAGTTTTCTAATAGTGTTGTCTCACCAGGATTCGAACCTAGACAGACAGTACCAAAAACTGTCGTGCTACCATTACACCATGAGACACTAGTTTACTTTTTCCTCAGAAAAGTGGTGCAAAGGTAAACCTTTTTTTGAATATCTCCAAAAAAAATAGATAAAAAAATACAAATTTGTCTGATCTACATGTTTTACATATAAGTTGGTGGTTTTTTTGTATATTTGCAAGTTATTTTGAAATACGTCATAAAATGTCGCTATCTGTACAAAATATTTGTAAATCGTATGCCCAGAACGTCGTTCTAAATGAGATTAGTTTAGAATTAAAGGCAGGCGAAATTGTCGGTTTTCTGGGACCTAATGGTGCTGGAAAATCAACTTTGATGAAAATTATTACAGGTTTCATTCAGCCAGATAGTGGTCAAGTTACCGTGTGTGGCGAAACTGTTTCGGAATCAAATTTGAAAACACGCCGTTTAATTGGTTATTTGCCAGAGCATAATCCCCTGTATTTGGATATGTATGTGCGCGAATATCTCGATTTTGTTGCTCGTTTTTATCGGTTAGATAATCGTAAGGCACGTATTGAACAGATGATTGAACGTACAGGATTGACTGCTGAATATCACAAACGGATAGGAGAACTTTCTAAGGGGTATCGGCAGCGTGTGGGTTTAGCGCAAGCATTGATTCACGATCCACAAGTCTTGATTTTGGACGAGCCGACTACGGGTTTGGACCCCAATCAGTTGGTGGAAATTCGTCAACTCATTAGTGATATTGGTAAAGAAAAAACAGTGCTTTTTTCGACTCACATCATGCAAGAAGTTCAGGCTTTGTGTCAGCGCGTGGTGGTTATCAATAAAGGCACTATTGTGGCTGATGCTGCCGAGTCGGTGATTAGCCAAGGCTCTAAACTCTTACGTTTTGAAGTGGAGTTTTCTGTGCCGATGCATCACGATTTGGCTCAATTATCTGAAGCTATTTTGAAAGTAGATACGTTATCTGATAAATTATTCCAAATTTCAGCAAACTCTGATGTACGAGAACATCTATTTCGTTTTGCCACAGAACAGAAACTGTCGATTCTGACCATGCGTCAATTGGAAGAATCAATGGAAGATATTTTTAGAAAATTGACAAAGTAACTCTTAAACTGCCTCGATAGGCACTTATTTTTTTTGATATGTCGGAATTTGATATACATCAATCGCCCAACGAGCGTGACACTGAGATGGAACGTGCGTTGCGTCCCTTATCTTTTGTTGATTTTCGCGGTCAAGAAAAAGCGATAGAAAATCTATCGATTTTTGTACAAGCAGCGAAACAGCGTAACGAAAGTCTCGATCACGTTTTATTGCATGGTCCTCCTGGGCTTGGCAAAACGACGTTATCGACCATTATCGCTAACGAATTGAATGTTGGATTTAAAGTGACTTCAGGTCCCGTTCTCGATAAACCTGGTGATTTAGCTGGTTTGTTGACAAGTTTAGAGCGTAATGATGTTCTTTTTATCGATGAAATTCATCGGTTAAGTCCTATTGTGGAAGAGTATCTTTACTCTGCTATGGAAGACTATCGCATTGATATTATGATAGATAAAGGACCAAGTGCGCGCTCTATTCAAATAGATTTGGAGCCTTTTACGTTGATTGGTGCTACCACACGTAGTGGCTTGTTGACCAGCCCTTTACGTGCTCGTTTTGGCATTAATTGTCACTTTGAATATTATGACGAAAATATATTGACAGGCATTATCAAACGTTCTGCATCAATTCTTGACGTGCCGATAGAAGAGCAGGCTGCTGACGAAATTGCGTTGCGCAGTCGTGGTACTCCGCGTGTGGCAAATGCGTTATTGCGTCGTGTACGCGACTTTGCACAAGTCAAAGGAAGTGGAAAAATAGATGTGGAAATCGCCCGTTTTGCCCTTGAAGCGCTCAATATTGATAAGTTTGGCTTGGACGAAATTGACAATAAGATTTTAGTAACCATTATTGATAAATTTAGTGGTGGACCAGTTGGTTTAAGTACCATTGCCACAGCTGTAGGCGAAGATGCTGGAACGATTGAAGAAGTTTACGAACCT
Source organism: Paludibacteraceae bacterium (assembly GCA_035270405.1). Lineage (GTDB taxonomy): Bacteria > Bacteroidota > Bacteroidia > Bacteroidales > Paludibacteraceae > W0P28-013. Next base: position 6,952 of record DATFIF010000180.1, read on the forward strand.
TTTTTAATTAAAGAAGGATTTATAAAACGGACACCGAGAGGTCGAGAAGTTACCGAATTGGCTTATAAACATTTGGGTCGCCTCAAGCCAAGTGAACAGACAAGTTTATTTTAATTTAGTTTTTTAATACGAAGTAGCATAATGGCTGGATTGAAAAAGTTAGCACAAGAAACCGCTATCTATGGTGTTAGTAGCATTGTAGGGAGGTTTCTAAATTGGTGTTTGGTGCCTCTTTATTCGTACGTTTTAGTAGATTCTAGCGATTATGGAATTGTTACTAATCTGTACGCTTGGACTGCTCTTATTGTCATTATTCTGACTTATGGCATGGAAACTGGATTCTTCCGGTTTATCAATAAGCAACCAGAAAACGAACGAGCAGATAATCGAGTTTACAGTACGACACTTGGAAGCGTTGGAGTCACCTCGTTTATATTTGCTGTTATTTGTGTGATATTTGGACCGCAGATTGCTTCTGCTTTAGGCTATGCAGATCATCCTGAATTTATTCAAATGCTTGGTGTTGTGGTAGCGATGGATGCTTTTGGTTCTATCCCATTTTCGTATTTGCGTTATAAAAACAAACCGTTTGTGTTTGCCGGTTTGAAATTGTTGATGATTTTCGTCAACATCATTTTCAATATTTTCTTTTTAGTTATTTGTCCTAAATTGGCCATTTCTCATCCCGAATTAGTGGATTGGTTTTATGTGCCGAATTATGGCGTAGGTTATATTTTTGTGGCAAATCTCATCTCCACTACCACTGTCACATTAGCTTTGCTACCGTATGTGTTTGCTGGCAAATGGAATTTTGATAAGACGTTGTTGCGTAGCATGTTAAAATACTCTTTGCCACTCTTATTATTAGGCGTAGCAGGCATTATGAACCAAACGATTGATAAAATTATTTTTCCGATGGTTTATCCCGATCCCGCACAAGCGATGCATGAATTAGGGATTTATGGTGCATGTTTTAAGGTGGCCATGGTGATGATGATGTTTACGTATGCTTTTCGTTTTGCCTACGAACCGTTTGTTTTTGCCAAAGATGCAGATGTTGATAATAAATCTACTTATTCTGAAGCGATGAAGTATTTTGTCATATCTACACTGTTTATTTTCATAGTAATTATTGCTTATATCGACATTTTTAAACTGTTACTTGGTCCACAATACCGCGAGGGAATTAGAGTGATTCCAATTGTTTTGATGGCTTATTTCCTACAAGGCGTGATGTATAATTTATCACTGTGGTATAAATTAATTGATAGAACTATTTTTGGAGCTTGGTTTTCTATAGTTGGATTTATAGTGACATTGGTCATCAATATTGTTTTTATTCCCATGTATAGTTATATGGCATCTGCTTGGGCATCGTTGGCGAGTGCTGTGGTTATGGTAGTTTTATCTTACGTTTTTGGTCAAAAATATTATCCTATCCACTACAAGTTAAAAACGCTCGGTTTATATTTCGGATTAGTTTTATTGCTTTTAGCTGCGATGTACCTGGTTTCGTTTGACTTGCCTATTGTTGATATAGTATATCGAACTGCTTTGGTTGTTGTGTATGTGGCTATTGTTGTGTGGCGCGAATGGCCGCTTTTGCGCCCTAAAAAGCGTGTTAACTCTACTAGCTTCCATTAATAGAGTCACGTAAAAACTTGTTGATAAGTTTTTTGAAAAGCTAAGTCACTTACGAGTAGCGTTTCAATTTCTTTTATTACTTTTGTGTTTTAGATTTATAATCTTTCACTTATTTACGATATTTTAATTATGGGACTTTTTTCTCTTACGCAAGAAATTGCTATTGACTTAGGAACAGCTAACACAATTATCATTTGGAATGATAAAATTGTAGTAGACGAACCTTCAGTAGTAGCTTTAGATAGACGTACTGACAAACTTATTGCCATCGGTAAAGTGGCACAACAAATGCACGGTAAAGCGCATGAAGGGATTCGTACAGTTCGTCCTTTGCGAGATGGCGTCATTGCCGATTTCTATGCTGCTGAGTTGATGATTCGTGGTATGATTAAAATGATTCCTCGTAAGAATCAACTATTCACGCCGTCATTACGCATGGTTATTGGAATTCCTTCAGGTAGTACTGAAGTTGAAATGCGTGCTGTGCGCGACTCTTCTGAACATGCTGGTGGTCGTGAAGTTTATATGATTTACGAGCCTATGGCAACAGCTATTGGTATTGGTTTAGACGTAGAAGCTCCATCTGGCAACATGGTTGTGGATATAGGTGGCGGAACTACTGAAATTGCTGTTATCTCTTTGGGAGGTATGGTGGCTAATAAGTCCATTCGTATTGCAGGAGATGATTTTACAGCCGATATTATGGAGTATATGAATCGTCAACATAATATTAAAGTTGGGGAGCGCACGGCGGAACAAATTAAAATAAATGTGGGGTCTGCTTTGACTGATTTGGCAGATGAAGCCCCAGAGGATTACGTAGTTCGCGGTCCCAATCGTATGACATCGTTGCCTATGGAAATTCCCGTTTCTTATATGGAAATAGCTCATTGCTTAGAAAAATCGATTACGAAAATTGAAGCCGCTATTTTGGGAGCTTTAGAAATCACTCCTCCTGAAATTTATGCTGATTTAGTGAAAAATGGTATTTATTTGGCTGGTGGTGGTGCTTTGTTGCGCGGTTTGTCAAAACGTTTAACGGATAAACTTCAAATTCAATTCCACGTGGCTGACGACCCACTACATGCAGTAGCTCGTGGCACTGGCGTGGCACTTAAAAATGTGCACAAATTTCAATTTTTGTTACGTTAATTTGGTAAGTTCATAATCAAATAGAACGAGGGTAGAATATTTATTTTACCCTTTGTCTTTTCAAAATACGCATATGTCAGCTTTATTACGATTTTTCGTACGTTTTGCACTGTTTTTTGAATTTCTTCTTTTGGAAATAATTGCATTTGTATTGATTTTTAATACAAATGCTTTTCAGCAAAGTGTCATATACAATGCTAATACAGCCATTGTAGCTTCCGTATATCAGGTAACAAGTACGTGGTCAGACTACTTTCATTTAGGAATTGACAATCAAAAATTAGCGCAAGAAAATGAGTTGTTGGCTAATCGTGTGGCGTTTTTGGAAACGAAATTAGCGTCCCTAAAAGACACAACTATGGGCATAGCTCCAGACTATCGGGCTATTTCTGCAAAAGTGGTTTATAGCAGTGTCAATAAAATTCAGAATTACATTTTAATCAATAAAGGTAAAGATTATGGCTTAGCTCCTGACATGGGAGTTTTGTCTGGTGAAAGCGTAGTGGGAGTGATTGAAAGCGTATCGGAACATTTTTCAATCGTTTTACCCATTGTGAACAGTAAATTATTAGTGAGTGGAAAACTGAAAGCCAGCAATGCGTTAGGCTCTGTCAATTGGAATGGATTTTCTCCCTCTGTGGCACAACTGAGAGAGATTCCAAATCATGTGGAAGTGGTCACGGGAGATTCCGTGGTTACGAGTGGCTATTCCGCTATTTTTCCTGAAGGAATTTTGATTGGTGTTATTGATAATGTAGACTATCACGAACATAAAACATTTTGTGATATTAGCCTCAAATTGGCTACCAATTTCAACGCATTGAATTATGTTCGTGTGATTGATTTTACAAATAGAAAAGAACAAAAAGAAATAGAAATACCACTTCATTGATATGCATGATCGAATTAAAATAGTAGTCAACTTCTTTCTAATAGTTGCAATTCAAGTTCTGATTTTGAATAATATACAACTGTTCGGATTAGTTAATCCGTATTTGTACATCTTGTTTATTATCACGCTTCCTATGTTTATTTCACCGGCTTTTATGATGGTGATTGCCTTTTTGTTAGGTGCTGTTATCGATATGTTTTCTCATAGTTATGGTATTCATATTGCGGCAACAGTTTTAATAGCATTTGTTCGTCCTTATGTCATGCAGCTATTTGCTTCTCGCGAAGATATGGAGAAGCCAGCACCTACTTATCATAATTTTGGCGTATCTTTTTTCAAATATGCAGCGCTTCTTGTAGTTATTCATCACTTAGCACTCTTTTCTTTAGAGGCTTTTTCGTGGTCTCACACAGGAGTGGTGTTACTCAAAACTGTTGCAAGCAGCCTTGTTACATTTCTACTTATATTTGGTCTCCAAAGTATTAATTTCAAAAAACGGTGATTAACGACTTATTTGGTAATAGACAATACATTGTTCGCATTTTTATAGCGATTCTTTTCGCTATATTTATGTTTCAACTATTTAATCTTCAGATAATTAAAGATTACGGAGAACAAGCGGATAGTAATGCTCTGTTACGGCGTACCATTTATGCACCCCGTGGCTTGATTTATGATCGGAATGGTGTACTTATGGTCTATAATCAGCCAACATACGATATCCTTATAACCATGCAGGAGTTGTATGTGATGAAAAAAAACAAAACGCCTCTTGATACGTTGGCATTATGCGAAACGCTTTTGATAACTCAACCTGAGTTTGATAAACGTATTAAAGATGTTAAAAATAGGATGGGTTATTCTTCTCGTGTTCCACAGCGTTTCATTACACAACTTTCCCCGTCAGAATATGCCATTTTGCAAGAAAAGTTGCATCGCTTTCCTGGATTTACCGTTCAAAGTCGTACGCTTCGTAATTATGTTTATCCTGTTGGTGGACATGCTTTGGGCTCTATTGGAGAGGTTTCTCGCAGCATGATAGAAAAAGATTCTTATTACAAACCAGGTGATTATGCGGGTGTTAGTGGTATTGAAAAATCATACGAAGAGGCTTTGCGTGGAGAAAATGGTGTAGAAATTTTACTGCGTGATGTGGTAGGTCGCATCAAAGGAAAATATAAAAAAGGCGAGTTCGATAAATCAGCTGTCGCTGGTGAAAATTTGACGGTTACACTGGATGTTCAATTGCAAATTTTGGCTGAGGAGTTGCTCCAAGGTAAACGAGGTAGTGTCGTTGCTATTGAACCAAGCACGGGCGAGGTGTTGGCTATGGCGTCCAATCCTACATGGAATCCTGGGGCTTTGGTTGGGCGTGATCGCTCTCACAATTATTTCATGCTATTGAATGACCCAACAAAACCATTACTGAATCGTGCCACCCAAGGAACCTATTCCCCAGGCTCAACTTTTAAAACAATACAAGCGTTGGTTTGCCAACAAGAAGGCGGTATTACCCCAGAAACGTTATTTCCTTGTAATGGACAAGCTTCTAGCCCAATTCGCTGTACACATCATCATGGTTCGCCGGTAGGACTTGAAAGTGCCATAGAGCAGAGTTGTAATCCCTATTTTTGGCTTGCCTATCGTGAAACTTTAGAAAAAGGTGGTTATGGTGATCGTAATACAAATTTCAAAGCCAATTACCAACGTTGGCGCAATGATGTCATTAGTTTTGGATTAGGTCCAAAGTTTAAAGATTCGGATATTCCAGATCAAGTACATGGGAGTATTCCGTCGATAAAAACATATAATACGTGGTATGGCGAGCGTTCTTGGCGCGCACTTACTATTCGTTCAAATGCTATTGGACAAGGTGAAGTTCAAGTGACGCCTTTGCAGTTGGCCAATTCGGTGGCGGTTATTGCCAATGGCGGATATTATATTACACCACATTTACATAAGTGCGATACCATGTTAAAGCATCGTCACCAATCCCTAATTGATGAAAAATATTTTCCTGTTGTGAAGGAAGGTATGTGGCGTGTGTGCGAATATGGAACTGGTAGATGGTATAAGTTGGATAGTATTCCCATGTGTGGAAAAACAGGAACTGTCGACAATAGTCATGGTCGTCCGCACTCTTTATTTGTAGGTTTTGCGCCCAAAGAGAATCCTAAAATTGCAATTGCTGTTGTTATTGAAACAGCAGGCTTTGGTGCCACTTGGGCCAATCCTATTGCGAGTGTTTTAATAGAGCAGTATTTAACAGGTGAAGTGAAGCGTAAAGAGTTAGCTAATCGTTTAAAAACTTCAGTAACAGATCCAGATGTCAAGAAATATTAGTATAAAGTCTTCCATCGATTGGCCAATAGTTATTCTCTATTTGGTATTGGTGTTTCTAGGGTGGCTCAACATCTACGGCGCTAGCTTTGATTATGATCAAACGTCGATTTTTGATTTTGCACACCGTTCGGGCAAACAGTTTATTTGGATTGTTTGCGCCATTGGTTTAGCAGGCATTATTTTACTGATTGATACGCGATTTTTTCAATCTTTCTCCACGATTTTTTACGTATTGATGATTCTCTTACTGATTCTTACTGCCATCATAGCTCCAGATATTAAAGGCTCTCACTCGTGGTTAGTTATTGGCTCTGTAAGTATTCAGCCTGCCGAATTTTCAAAATTTGTAACGGCTTTAGTACTCGCTAAAGTGATGAGTAGCTACGGTTTTAAACTCAGTGGTTTTAAAAATTATGTTATAGTTAGCTTACTCATTCTTTTGCCAGCAGTTATCATTATTATGCAAAAAGAGACGGGTTCGGCGTTAGTTTATGTTGCCTTTATGCTAGTATTATATCGTGAAGGAATGCCTGGTTTAATTCCATTTATTGGTTTCTGCAGTGTGGTATTGTTTATTATAGTTATTCGGTATAGCGATGTTCCCTTTGCCGGCGTAGAAGCAGCTTCAATGGGTTTAGTCATCGCTTTTCTAGTGATGTTATTGGTGGCTTTGATCTTTCTGATGTTATATAAAAGTGATAAAGAAACGCCTAAATACTTATTGATAGGCTATTTGGCACTGTTTTCAGTGGCGAGTTTGATTCATTTTACAGGATTATTGTCTGTAAATTTCGTGTACGTCTCTTTATTTGCGATAACAGCTTCTGTTATCTATCTGATAGTCAATGCGATTCGTTTCCGATTAAGACATTATTGGTTGATTGCGCTATTTTTAGTTGGTTTTACGGGTTATTGCTATTCCGCCGAATATCTTTTTGAACGCGTGTTGGAAACACACCAACAAATGCGTATCAAAGTAGTGTTAGGCATGGAAGATGATCCGAGAGGAGTTGGATATAATGTCAATCAGGCCAAAATTGCGATTGGTTCTGGAGGTTTTTTAGGTAAAGGTTTTTTGAATGGCAC
>DATFIF010000181.1:0-7633 GCA_035270405.1 Paludibacteraceae bacterium
AGCATCTGAATTTCGCCAATTTGTACCTATTTACAAAGATTTAATTTTTGCTTGGCAAGCCTCTACAGAGTGGACTTTGGGTCGTGAAAAACCATTTCAATTACTACCCACATTAGGCGGCATGGATTTATTGCGAGGTGTACGACGAGGCGAATGGCGCGACGATGTGATGATGGCTGTACAAACTGAGTTACGAATTCCTATTTGGCGTTTTATCAAAGCGTCTGTGTTTGCAAGTGTGGGCGATGTTTATAATTTGGAAAATTGGCAGTGGAGCACGCCAAAAATAGGTTATGGAGCAGGAGTTCGTGTTGCGCTAAATAGAGCTAAAGTGAATATTCGTTTCGATGTAGCACGTCAAAATTACGATGATAATTGGAGTTTTTATCTAACTATAAGAGAGGCGTTTTAAGTAAAAAATATGACAGGATTAATTATCAAAAATACCGGCAGCGACTATCTTGTGAGAGCAAGTGATGGTTCTAATGTTATATGCAAAGTGAAAGGTTCGTTTCGCATAAAAGGGATCAAAAGCACAAGTCCCGTAACCGTAGGCGACCGTGTAGACTATGACGCGACTGGATATATCACCAATTTGCACGAACGCAAAAATTACATTGTACGCAAGCCGACCAATTTGTCGAAGCAACTGCATATTATTGCCGCCAATCTCGACCAAGCCATATTGGTTGTAACATTTAAAAATCCGACAACCTCAACCACATTTATCGATCGCTTTTTGGCAACTGCAGAAGCCTATCACATTCCTACGATTTTAGTGTTTAACAAAATGGATTTGCTGAATTTAGAAGAGGCAAATGAAGTAGAGGCACTCATCGCTTTGTACGAAAATATCGGTTATCAATGTCTTAAAATGAGTGCTACAAGTGGAGAAGGTATCAACAAATTACAAGCACTATTATCAGGAAAGATTTCGCTTTTATCAGGAAATTCTGGCGTTGGGAAATCGACCATCATCAATCAAATTGTTCCAAATTCTACTGCAAAAGTTGGTGAAATTTCCAATTCACATCACAAAGGAATGCATACCACCACTTTTTCTGAAATGTACGAACTTGGCACCGACACGTTCCTTATTGATACGCCTGGTATCAAAGGATTTGGCATGGTAGATATGAATGAGGAAGAGATTGGACACTTTTTTCGTGACATTTTCAACGAATCGAAAGGTTGTAAATTTAGTAATTGCTCGCACCGACACGAACCAGATTGTGCTGTGTTGAAAGCGGTAGAAGAAAAGCGCTTGGCACAGTCGCGTTACGAAAGCTACTTGTCTATTTTAGAAGATGTAAAAGAGGGAAAATACCGATAAAGGCTATGAAAAAACAGTTAGTTCTACTTATTATTTTGAGTGGATTTTGCACGCAAACATTCGCTCAGAAATTGATGTACGATGTCGATTTTATAACCTATTTCGACAACCGTGAATATCACAGTGCTTTGCAACCATCGCAAACGATTTTCGGCACACGTCTCTCGCCCGAAATAGGTGTGATGTTCAACGATTCATTAGGCGGCAGCCACACGCTGATGGCAGGAGTGAGTTATATTCAACCTTTTGGGGCCAACTGGAAATCGGCGAAATTAATACCAACGATTTATTACACATACAAAATCAAAGGATTTACCGCAAATTTAGGCGCTATTCCCTACTCACATTTGCGAAACGCTTTACCAGATTATTTGATGAGCGATTCCATGACTTTTGCCTATCCAAACATTCAAGGCGCTCTGTTTCAATATCAATCTAAATGGGGATTTGCTGAATTTGTATGCGATTGGCGAGGCATGCCAAGTGCCACTACACGAGAAGCATTTCGTTTAGTAATAGATGGACAACTTCAATACAACTGGTTTTTTGCTGGTGGTTACGCACAATTAAACCATTTGGCCAACAAATCGAGCGACCAACCAAATTTAGGTGTATGCGATGATATTTACGTCAATCCATTTATTGGTATCGATTTTTCAAATAAAACGCCACTCGATTCGTTATCTTTAAAAGCAGGTTATATTGTGGGGATGCAGCGCGATCGGAAAAACAACCTCACGCACATTCCGCAAGGAGCAATGGTGGATTTATTTGTTCGCTGGAAATTCTTGGGTATTCAAAATCGTCTATACGCTGGCGACAATTTAATGCCGTTATATCACGAGTATGGCACGCTGCTCAATCAAGGAAATTCATTCTATCAATCGCCCATTTACAATCGTACCGATCTGTTTATATACATCATTCAAAGACGTTTTGTAAATTGTTATTTTGCGTGGAATTTACACTATACAAAAGGTGAAAAACTGGGACATCAACAACAATTAATTGTACGTTTTAATCTGGATGTCCTCAATCATCAAAATGGAACTTTACGCAGTTTATTTGATAAATAACCTCTATACCGATGACACGAAAATCGTATTATTTAAAAATTGCCTTGTGGGTCGTAGCTTTCATCATTGTAGCTACTTCACTCCTCTTTTCTAATAAACTCGCTGGGCGATTGGAAAAAGAGCAACATCGTAAAATGGAGATTTGGGCAGAAGCCATGCGTCAAGTTGTAAACAGCACGGAAACAATCGAAAATTTTGATTTTTTGTGGAAAATTATTGAGGAAAATGATAACATTCCCGTGCTTATTGCCGACGAAACAGACCAAATAGTAACTGCGCGTAACTTCACAAAAGCACCCAAAGAAAATCCCGACGATTATTACGCCAAAGAGTTGAAAGAACTAAAAAAGAAACGCACACCGATTGAAATCAGATTAGACGATAATCAAAAACAGTACATCTACTACGACGACTCCTATTTGCTCAAACAATTAGCCTATTTCCCGTATGTGCAGTTATCCATTATTGCCATTTTCTTATTGGGCGTACTCATGGCTTTAGTAACTATTAAAAATTCAGAACAAAATCGTGTGTGGGTTGGATTATCAAAAGAGACTGCGCACCAACTTGGAACGCCCATCTCATCGCTGCTCGCTTGGGTGGAAATTCTAAAAACGAGTTATCCGGAAAATACCTTGATTGATGATATGGGTAATGACGTAAACCGACTGAGAACAATTGCCGAACGATTTTCAAAGATTGGTTCAAAAGCCGAATTTGAACAGGTGAATATCAATGATACACTGCGCCAAGCGGTGAATTATATGGAGAAACGCACTTCTCAAATGGTCACCTATTCGCTCACGGCAAAACAACCCAACATACAAACGCAACTCTGTGTACCGCTTTTTGAATGGGTTATTGAAAATCTTTGCAAAAATGCGATTGACGCCATGGATGGAAAAGGCAGCATTCATATCGATACGAACATCAATGACCGTCACCAAATTATCATCGACATCACCGATTCTGGGAAAGGACTCGAAAAGCGACAATTCAAAACCATCTTCAAACCTGGTTATACCACCAAACGTCGTGGTTGGGGCTTGGGATTATCACTCGCAAAACGCATCATCGAAGAGCATCACCGTGGTAAAATATTTGTAAAACAATCGGGAGCAAACAAAGGCACAACCTTCCGAATTATTCTATCACAAAAAAAAATGATTACAAAAGATTGATTTTCAAAATCTAAACAAATAAATTTGAGAAAGATACGCGTAAACAAAAAAAATATTTCGTAAATCAGATATTTTTACGTACTTTTGTGCCACTTTTTGACAGTTCATGTACTTATGGGAAGTTTAGACTATTTTGACATCATATTCAAGTCGTTAGAGATTGGAAATTATACATTTGACTATGTTTTAAATAGTGATTTTTTTAGAGTCTTAGAAAGCCCTGAACTAAAAGAAGGTTCGTTGAATGCCGTAGTGACGGTGAAAAAAAACGAAAAGAATGCAGAATTGGAAATACAAATTGACGGAACCGTTCAAATTCCATGCGATCGTTGCTTGGATGATATGACACAAGTGATAGAGGTAAATGAACGCCTACTGGTACAATTTGGACAAACCAACGAAGAGACCGAAAATTCAATTGTCATTCCTGAAAACAGAGGCATTTTAAACATTGCTTGGTATTTATACGAGTTCATTGTATTAGCCATTCCGATTATGCACACGCATCCTATGGGCGAATGCAACCAAGCAATGATGGACAAATACAGCAAATATGTAGTACAAAGCATCGACGAAGAACAAGCTGATTATGACAACGACGATGCAACAAATGAGAGTGATAGAACGGACCCACGATGGGACGCTCTAAAAAATATTAGTAATAACAACTAAAGAATTTATTTAACAATGGCACATCCTAAACGAAAACAATCAAAACAGAGAACCGCCAAACGTAGAACGCACGACAAAGCTGTAATCCCTACATTGGCAACGTGCTCTAACTGCGGTGCTATCCACATTTATCATACGGTTTGTCCGGAATGTGGTTACTACAGAGGCAAATTAGCTATCGAAAAAACGGTAAGCGCTTAATTTGTTTGATTGACAAAAAAACAGAAATCCTCCCTAATTTTAGGGAGGATTTTTTTAGTTCAAATAACTCCTTAGCAATCGTTTAAGCCAAAAATTCACGTACCACAACTTTTTTGACAAGAGATAATAGGAGAAAATTGTGTATATTTGCATAAAAATAGAACCTTATGAAACTATATCCAAAATTAATTCTAGATGCGCTAACTCATGTGCGCTATCCAGGTACTGGCAAAGATATTGTCTCTTCAGAAATGATAGAAGATGATTTACGTATCGATGGAAACAAAGTAACTTTTTCGCTCGTATTTGAGAAGAAAAATGATCCATTTGCAAAATCACTTGTAAAAGCATGCGAACAAGCCATTTTAACCTACGTCTCTCCCGAAGTAGAGATTAAAGGAAACATTACCATCAGCTTCAAACAACCTATCGCAACAGTTACTGAAAAACCATTAGCGCAAGTAAAACACACCATTGCTATCTCTTCAGGCAAAGGTGGCGTTGGGAAATCAACCGTATCAGCCAACTTAGCTGTGGCACTCACAAAACTGGGTTATAAAGTTGGTTTATTAGATGCTGATATTTATGGACCCTCCATCCCAAAAATGTTTGGAATAGAAGGCGAACACCCTACAGCCGAATCGATTAACGGTAAAGAGTGGATGATGCCTATTGAAAAGTATGGAGTTAAAATATTATCAATTGGTTTTTTTGTAAATCCAGATGTGGCACTTATTTGGCGCGGAGCGATGGCTAGTAATGCCATCAAACAGCTCATCAACGATGCACAATGGGGCGAATTAGATTATTTTTTAATTGACCTGCCTCCTGGCACAAGCGATATTCACTTGACCTTAGTTCAAGCATTACAGTTAAGTGGTGCCATCGTAGTGAGTACGCCACAAGAAGTCGCATTAGCTGCTGCACGCAAAGGACTACAAATGTTTCAAACCGCTAAAATCGAAGTGCCTATTTTAGGATTGGTAGAAAATATGGCTTGGTTTACACCTGCAGAATTACCTGAAAATAAGTATTATATTTTCGGCAAAGATGGCTGCAAACGGTTAGCAGAAGAAAAAAATGTTCCACTTTTAGCGCAAATTCCGATTGTACAAAGTATTTGCGAAAGTGGCGATACGGGAGAACCTGTGGCACTTAAAGACAACACAATTTTGAGTGAAGCGTTCAAAACCTTAGCCATCAATATGGTGAATGAGTTAGAAAAATAATTTTTAATTAGTACAACACACCAAATAACATGGATGTATCTCTAAAAATTGGAGTTATTGGCATCGGAAATATGGGTGGCGCTATCGCTCACGCATTAGTGAAAAATGGCTTAACGCCCAATAATTTATGGATTGCTGATATCAATTCGACAGTGACGAATGAGTTTGTAAAAGCGCATAACGGCGTACATAGTGCCTCAAGTCACGAGTTGGTTTCTGCGGTCGATGTCATTATTTTAGCCGTTAAGCCCTGGTTAGTAGAAACTGTTTTATCTGAATTTTCAAAACAATTATCTGATAGTCAACTGTTAATTTCCATTGCAGCAGGCGTTGAATTTGAAACGTTGCGTAAAAAGTTGCCAGCCATACCGCTATTTCGAGTAATCCCCAATACGGCAATCACCATCAATGAAGGTATGAGTTTCATTGCAGCTAGCAAAGCAACAGAAAATCAACTGAAACTTGTTGTAGATTTGTTTGAAAGTATGGGAAAAACGATGGTCATAAACGAAACACTTATGACGGCTGCCACCTCTTTGTCATCATGCGGAATTGCATATGCTTTACGTTATTTACGAGCCGCTTCAGAAGGCGGTGTTGAACTCGGATTTACGGCGCCAATGGCACACAAAATTGTGGCACAAACGATGATTGGCGCTGCTCAACTCATCCTGCAAAACGATTCGAACCCAGAAGAAGAAATTGACAAAGTGTGCACGCCTGGCGGTTGGACGATACAAGGCTTAAATGCCATGGAAGAAGCCGGTTTTACAAATGCGGTAATAAAAGGTCTTTTGAAAAATAGATAGACAAACTCATTCGCGAGCGTTCAGACAAAAAGAGCCAACTGTTTAGTTGGCTCTTTTTTGTTATTCCGGATCAAATCTTATCAATTTCTGTGCAATCGCCCTACCGAGCGCCGGAGCCATATCTACTTCTAAATCTTCGATATTTCTCAACGAGCGACGTGCCTTTACCAAGGTAGAAATGCTGGATGCTGCCATCTGTGAATCATTCACATAATCGACTGTTGAATCGAATGGCTTATTCTGTTCTTGCCAGGTACCAGTACGAATGCTGTAGTCGCGAATATCATTTCGATAGTAAATATAATGAATATTATCGGTAGTAGAATTAGAAAAACTCCCTGATAACAGAATTAATCCACTGGAAGTGGAGGTTAAGTCGTAAGAAATTTGAGCCCAAGCGTCTGCCTTTTGCTGACATTCATAATAGTAAATCTTATGATAGACAATGGTTTTATCGGTTTTTACTTCGCGCAAAAAGCCTTTTGTTTTAACTTCTGAAAACTTCCCCTTTTTCATGGAGATATCATTGATACGACATGCCAAATGAGCACGTACGGGGATAATCGCCGATTTTAAATCCAAATTATTAGCTAACGCGCGTTTTTGTTCTTCAATAAGCGCTGCTGTTTGATCCAAGTCAACCATTCGAAGAAACGGATCATTGTGGCGTTGAACCACGGCTTTGGTCTCAGCGACCAATGAATTTACAAACTGACGATGACCATAGGCATTACGCACATCAAGAAACGCAACCGTTAACATCCCTTTATTGAGAGATTCTTGGCGTAAATCGCTAGCATCTTTAAATTGACTATCTATATTAAGAACACGACCAAATTGAGCGTAAGCACTCCGATAGTACCCGTTTCTCATATTAACAACCGCTTGACGATAAATGGGTTCACTTTTAGAATATTTAGCAAGTTCAGCTACATTTTCATACGTGCAATCTACAAGTAGTACTTGATCGAACAAAATCGCTGCTTCGTCAAATTTTTCCTGATCCAACAACGTCTCCGCTTGACGGTATTTATCATACAAAAAACGTGATTTTGCCTCTTTAAATTGCCCCTCAACACGATTGTCTAGTGGAAGATCAATTCGGAATCTATCCACACTACTGCGCAAATCT
>DATFIF010000182.1:0-4697 GCA_035270405.1 Paludibacteraceae bacterium
CGGAAGTTTCACCAATGACCGTTCCAGTACCGTGATCAATCGTAAAATAATTGCCAATTGTTGCGCCAGGATGAATATCGATACCCGTTTCAGAATGCGCTAATTCAGTAATAATACGAGGAATAAGCGGCACGCCCAACAATAATAGTTCGTGAGCAATACGGTAATTGGTGATAGCACGAATGACTGGATAACAAAAAATCACCTCCATACAACTTTGCGCAGCAGGATCGCCTTGATACGTCGCATCGACATCGGTACTGAGCTTGTCGCGTAGAGCAGGTAAACACCCAATAAATTGAATGGTAATATCTTTAGCTCGTGTTCGCGCTTCGTCCAAATCAATGGTACGATTGCTAAAACAAATACCGGCAAAAATTTGTTCAGACAATAAATTATTAATCTCTTCTACACGCACACCTATTTGGTAGCGCAACATTTGTGGATTTACCAACAAAGAACCAAAATAACCTGGGAACAAAATACTCCGCAAAACATCTACAACTTGTCCTAAAATTTGTGTGTTGGGTATCGGTGCATCCACATTTTGTTGGTGGCACAAAGCGCGACAATTATCCATATCAGATAGCGCGGCAATCGTTTGATTCATTACATCGTGTTGTGTCATATGATAACTAAATTTTACTTAAAATTTTGAAGTGCCATAACGGCATTTTGCACTCTTTTTTCTCCCAAACCCGTTATTTCTACAAAAGGTCGATTCAGCTCTTTTATTTCGCGTTTATACCAATCGTACAAAAATTCACGAATTTCAGGATTTTCTCGAACCGAATCATATTCCCAAGGAATGTCTGGTTGGCACAAAAGATACAAAGCAATATCTGATTTTTCCAACGCATTCTGTACCCAATCGGGACAGCGACCAAACGCATGTAAAAACCAAACTTTTGTAATAATTAAATCTGTATCGAAAAATAAAAAATCTGCTGGGTCGTGCGTTTTTTGAACATCCTCTTGCTCTCTAATTTGTTGACGTGCAATCGTTTCAATATCGAGATACGTGTAAGGTCGTTGTAATTTTGAAACATATTCGCGTGCATATTCAGGAATCCATGGACTATTAAAATAACGGCTAAGTGCCAAACATAAATCAGTTTTACCTGTCGACTCAGGACCTAAAACTACGATTTTTTTCATTGTTTTTTGGCTATTTTCTCCCAATACACACTGTAATTACTCAGTACATCGACCGCCTGTTTCACTGTTTCATCCGCTGTATTCATAATTTTGAAATAATCTGCATTGGTCCAAATATCACGAGCAATCAACGCTTTCATCTGCAAACGCATCAACGGTTTGGACAACTCAAACTCGGCTTCATTTAAAAGAACATCCACTTTTTTACCGTTTTCAACGAGGTGATTTAAAAGTTCGTCATCCACCTCATAAGTCGCTTGAAAATTATCAAATGAATCGTATGTTTTAGCGATTGCCTTTCTATTTTTTTCTATAAACTCAACCACTGTTTTATTGAAAGCGCCTTTAGCAACAATATTCCGATGATAGGCATTGAAACGATTGGTATCAAGTGGAATAAAAATATCTGGCATGATACCGCCACCACCATACACCGTGCGACCGGAACGTAGCGTTTTGTAACGTAAAGAATCAGGAAAGATAATACTATCGGCATGTTGTAGTTCGCCGTGATTAAATCGCTCAATCACATCTTTCTGATATTTTTTTAATCCTTCAGAATAGGATTTTTGAATATTGCGTCCACTTGGTGTGTAGTAGCGCGCTACGGTTAATCGAAGCATCGAACCATCCAACAATGGAACGGGACGTTGTACCAATCCTTTTCCAAACGTACGACGACCAATAATAATGGCACGGTCCCAATCTTGTAAAGCACCTGCCACAATTTCGCTCGCAGAAGCCGAATATTCATCCACCAAGACAACGACATTCATAGTTTCAAAACTCCCAACAGATGTAGCACGAGAAGTTAATTTGGGTTGATTTAAGCCTTGCGTGTAAACAATCATCTTACCATCGCTCAAAAACTCGTCCGATAACTTAACGGCAGCATCCAACAGTCCACCACCATTTCCTTGCAAATCCAGAATCAACTGCTGCATTCCCGATTGTTTCAACTCATTCATCGCTTTATGAAACTCATCCATCGTTGTGGAAGAAAAACTATTGATTTTGATATACCCAATCGTTGGCGTTATCATATAAGCTGCATCTAACGAATAAATGGGTATTTTTCCACGAATAATCACAAAGTCGACAGGAGCGACAACACCACTCCGTTTTATTTTAACGCCAACTTCCGTACCGCTTTTGCCACGAAGCAATGTCATGATATCGGAATTCACCATTTTTACACCCGAAATAGGTTTTCCATCAACGGACACAATGCGGTCGCCAGGCAACACGCCCACTTTAGCGGCAGGACAACCAGAAATAGTTTGAACAACTAATAACGTATCATTTAGCATCTGAAATTGAATACCAATTCCTTCAAAACTTCCCTCCACTCCTTCATTCATACGTTGAACCTCTTTAGCAGGAATATAAGTGGAATGCGGATCTAATTCAGTTAAAATACCTTCAATTGCATCCTCTACCACTTTGTCAATTTTCACAGAATCGACATACATATTGCTAATCGCATAAATCGTTTGATTTAATTTCTGAAGTTGCAACATCGGAACCTCACGCTGCGCGGCTAGTGGATAGATAGCTAATATACACAAAAATAAGGCTATAACTCTTTTATTCATCGGTTGGTTTTAGTTTTAATACAACCGTCAAAGTTAATCAAAAATTAGAATTATCGAAAGAAAGATAGTGCTTTGGGTGAAAATAACTCGTTTCGACCCAATAAAATGGGTAGAAGGTAAGCACTAAATTGCCTTTTTTCGTTTTCACGATACAAAAAATAAGCTTACCTTTGTAGCACGTAATAGACAGTTCTATCAACCGGCATTTATGATACTTATCGATGTAAACTTATGAACAAACAGACAGAAGAAACAGTAACTCTTGAATCGTTGGGGGAATTTGGGCTTATCAAACATCTAACCAAATCCATTCAACTCAAAAATAAATCATCCGTGAAAGGAGTTGGCGACGATGCTGCCGTACTTGATTTTGGGAAGAAAAAAGCACTTGTCACAACTGATATTTTGCTCGAAGGAATCCACTTCGACCTCACTTATATGCCGCTCAAACATCTTGGTTACAAAGCAGCGATGGTGAACTTTTCAGATATTTGTGCGATGAATGGAACGCCCACACAAATACTTGTCACCATTGGTATTTCCAAACGTTTTGCATTAGAACAAGTCGAAGAGTTATATGCCGGCATTTACATGGCTTGCGAACAATATGGCGTCGATGTCGTTGGAGGCGATACGACCTCATCGCTTACGGGATTAACGCTCAGTATCACTTGTTTAGGCGAAGTTGAATCGTCTAAAATCGTCTATCGCAACGGGGCAAACGTAACAGATTTAATCTGTGTAACAGGTGATCTCGGTGCTGCTTATATGGGATTACAACTGTTAGAACGCGAAAAACTCGTATTTGAAGGACAAAAAGACCCAGAATTTCAGCCAGATTTTGCAGGTAAAGAGTACATTCTCGAACGTCAATTAAAGCCAGAAGCTCGCAAAGATATTATTGATAATTTAGCAACAGCTAAAATTCTACCTACCTCAATGATGGATGTGTCAGATGGTTTATCATCGGAATTGTTACACATCTGTACACAAAGCGGAGTGGGCTGTCGAATATACGAAGAAAAACTTCCGATTGACTATGTAACAGCCACCATGTGCGATGAGTTTAATATCAATTTGACCACCGCCGCACTCAATGGCGGCGAAGATTACGAACTGCTTTTCACAGTACCATTGGCATTACACGACGCCATAAAAGAGTTGGACAACGTGCACATTATTGGACATATAACCGACGCTTCTGAAGGTTCTGCGCTTGTTACGCGCGATGGTCAAGAGTTTCCGATTCAAGCACAAGGTTGGACTGCTTTTGCGTATCCAAACAAATAAATAGGTATCTTTGTCATTCAAAATAAAACTCTAAAACTAAAAACAATATGAAACCATTACACCATCTTTCTATTGGCATCGCCTCAGACCACGCTGGTTACGAATTAAAATGTGCTATCATCAAACGATTGGAAACACAAGTGGCTAACATCTATGATTATGGAGCTCATAGTACCGACAGTTGCGATTACGCTGATTTTGCACATCCACTAGCCAATGCGGTCGAAAACGAAGCGTGTGATTTCGGAATTTCTATTTGCGGAAGCGGAAACGGTATTAATATGACCGTAAATAAACACCAAGGCATACGTTCTGCCCTTTGTTGGAACGAAGAATTAGCCTCGTTGGCGCGTCAACACAACAACGCTAACATACTTGCGCTGCCAGCTCGTTTTGTTACGGAAGAGCTTGCTTTAAAGATGATTGACAAATTTTTAACCACAGATTTTGAAGGTGGTCGCCACGAAGCACGCATCAACAAAATTCCAATTTGCAAATAAATTTGAAGGATTCGTTGCAAACGTCAAAAAAAATAAATATCTTTGCAGCCCGAATTTAGATGTAATAAAATTTCAATTTATAAAACTCATCAACATGATTGTAGTTCCTGTTAAAGAGGGCGAAAACATCGAAAGAGCCCTAAAAAAATTCAAA
>DATFIF010000183.1:0-5766 GCA_035270405.1 Paludibacteraceae bacterium
TATTTCAATAAATGGGGCTGGTTTTGTGATAAAAAGCGCAACCAAATTAACAAAGAAACACTTAATCAATTTCAAAAATAGCAGCTATGAATTTTAATATAATGCAGATTGCTAGTGCATTCATCGTACTTTTTGCAATCATTGATATTTTAGGATCTATTCCAATTATTCTGAATTTACAGAAAAAAGGGGAAAAGGTTTATCCGTTCAGAACTACTGCTGTGGCACTCTCCATCATGTTGCTATTTTTATTTGCCGGAGAACTCGTGCTGAAATTGTTTAATGTTGATATTGGCTCATTTGCTGTGGCTGGTGCACTCATTATTTTTATTATGGCACTAGAAATGGTTCTTGATGTTGAACTTTTTAAAAATAAAGGTCCCGCAGGAAGTGCTGCTATTGTGCCGTTGGCTTTTCCTTTGGTAGCAGGTCCTGGCTCATTTACTGCACTACTCTCTTTGCGGGCAGAATATGCCACTGAAAATATCGTATTAGCCTTAGTTTTGAATCTTTTATTCGTGTTTTTAGTACTCCGATCTACGAAAAAAATTGAAAAGATTTTTGGAGAAGGCGGTATCTATATCTTACGCAAATTCTTCGGAATTATCCTTTTGGCTATTTCCGTTAAATTATTTGTAGAAAATGTCAGCAATTTGATCAAATTGTAATAAAGATGTCGGTTATTATACTTCCAACAGCTTATTTAGGACCCATATCTTACTATCAACTACTTATCAATGCTCCAGTCGTTATAGAACAACACGCATCATACGTTAAACAAACGTACGCTAATCGTTGTCACATAGCAACAGCCAATGGCATCGAAAGTTTGACTATTCCTGTCGAACATAACACCGGCAAAGTCACCATCCGTGATGTAAAAATTTCTGATCATTCGAATTGGCAAACGCTACATTGGCGCGCCATTGAAACGGCCTACAACTCTACTCCTTTTTTTGACTATTACAAAGAAGATTTACAGTCATTTTTCGAACAGAAATTTACATTTTTACTCGATTTCAATCTACAAATACAGAGTACCATACTCGACTTACTTGGCTTCGATGCAACCATCACACTAAGTGAGAGTTATAAAAAAGCCTATCAATCGGACGAAATTGACCTCCGCGAAGTACTTCACCCTAAGAAAAAAGAGGTATCTTTGGGCGTTCAATTCGAACACCAAAACTATTACCAAGTGTTTAACCACAAATTTGGTTTTTTACCCGATCTAAGTATCATAGATTTACTTTTCAATATGGGTAATGAATCTCGTTTGATTCTAAAAAATATAAAAAATGCAAACAATTGATTGGAAAAACATCGGATTCGGCTATATACCAACCGACCACAACGTTCGCTGTACATTTACAAATGGCGCTTGGGGTGAACTCCGTATTCACGACGAAGCAACTATTAACTTACACATGGCGGCATCCTGTTTACATTATGCTCAAGAAGCCTTTGAAGGCTTAAAAGCCTTTCGCGGTGTCGATGGAAAAATACGTATTTTCCGCATCGAAGATAATGCTAAACGCCTGCAAGTGTCGTGTAAAGGGATTATGATGCCTGAATTACCAATCGAAAAATTCAAAGAGGCGGTTCTAAAGGCTGTAAAATTAAACGAAAAATTCATTCCTCCCTACGGAAGTGGAGCTTCTCTGTACATTCGTCCTTTAATTATTGGAACAACCGCTTTAGTTGGTGTAAAACCTGCTAACGATTATGAATTTATTGTATTTGTGACACCTGTCGGTCCTTATTTTAAGGGCGGATTTCAGGCTACACCATTTATGTTAAGTCGCAACTACGACCGCACAGCGCCACTCGGAACAGGTATGTATAAAATTGGAGGTAATTACGCATCGGGCATGGCGGCTGGCGTACATGCGCACGAAATGGGCTATTCTGCTATCTTTTACCTCGACCCAAAAGAGAAAAAATTCATCGACGAATGTGGGGCTGCTAACTTTTTTGGAATCAGAGGAAATTCATACATTACGCCAAAATCAACTTCTATTCTACCATCCATTACCAATCGCAGTTTGATGACCATAGCCGAAGAATTAGGGATGACGGTAGAACAGCGACCTGTTCCTGTAGAAGAACTCGAAACATTCGACGAAGCTGGTGCATGTGGAACTGCTGCCGTTATTAGTCCTATCACAAAAATCGATGATATTGATACCGGTCATTCATACGTCTTTGCGTCTGATGGAAAGCCAGGCGCAAAAAGTACCGAACTATATAACCATCTACGCGGTATTCAATTGGGCGAAAAAACAGATAAATATAACTGGATAACAGTAGTAGAATAAATTCAAAAAAAAGAAAAACGAACAGCATTAAGCAGTTCGTTTTTTAGTAGAAGCGCACGGTTTTTTACTGATATTTTTGGTAATACGTAAAAAAATGCGTAATTTTGTAGCTCGAAACAAGTAAATATTTTATTCAAATAAAAACAATAGTATTATGATTAAATTAGGTATTAATGGATTTGGCCGTATTGGCCGTATGGTATTCCGCGCTGCTGTGGAAAACTTTGGTAATGATATTCAAGTAGTAGGTATCAATGACCTTTTAGATGCTGATTATTTGGCATATATGTTGAAATACGACTCGGTACATGGTCGCTTCAATGGCGAAGTAAAAGTTGAAGATGGTGCTTTAGTTGTTAATGGACACAAAATCCGTTTGACAGCAGAACGCGATCCAGCAAATTTGAAATGGAACGAAGTAGCGGCTGATGTTGTAGTGGAATCTACTGGATTTTTCTTAGATGACGCTTCTGCTCGCAAACACATCCAAGCAGGTGCTAAAAAAGTAATTATGTCAGCTCCTTCTAAAGATGATACCCCAATGTTTGTTTATGGTGTAAACCACAAATCATACGCTGGACAAGATATTATTTCAAATGCTTCTTGTACAACAAACTGTTTAGCTCCAATTGCGAAAGTATTGAATGACAAATTCGGTATTGTTAAAGGTTTGATGACTACTGTTCACGCAGCCACTGCAACTCAAAAAACAGTTGACGGTCCTTCTTCTAAAGATTGGAGAGGCGGTCGTGGTATTTTAGAAAATATTATTCCATCATCAACTGGTGCAGCTAAAGCTGTAGGAAAAGTATTGCCTGTATTGAATGGTAAATTGACTGGTATGGCATTCCGCGTTCCTACTTCTGACGTTTCGGTAGTAGATTTAACAGTTGTTTTAGAGAAATCAGCTACAATGGAAGATATCAAAGTTGCTATGAAAGCTGCTGCTGAAGGCGAATTGAAAGGTGTGTTAGCATATACAGAAGATGCTGTTGTATCAACAGACTTCCGTGGTTGCGCAGACACTTCTATCTTCGATGCTAACGCTAGTATCTCTTTGGATGCTAACTTTGCAAAAGTTGTTGCATGGTATGACAACGAATGGGGTTATTCAAGCAAAGTTTGTGAAATGGCTCGTGTTATTGCTAAATAAATTTAGAATTATAACTATACAGAAAAAGCTCCTTATAAAAAGGAGCTTTTTTTAGTGCTTAAAAGTAACGTTTCACTATCTTTACATCACATAAAAATAGAAAGTTGTATAATGGAAAAAGAGATTACCGCACAAACCATAAAAGATAGTTTATTTAAACTATCAGACCCTCAGAAAAAAGAATTTTTACCCTATTTCTTCAAAACATGTCCAGGTCAATATGGTGCGGGAGATAAATTTATTGGCGTTGTCGTACCTAAGCAACGTGCGCTAGTTAAAACAGTTGGGAGACTAAACATAACTGAAATTAAAATTCTACTCTATGATGATTATCACGAATGCCGGTTAACAGGATTATTGTTTCTTATTTCCGCATTCGAAAAAGCAACAGAGGATGTTGCACGTCAAGAAATATATGAGTTTTATATCGCAAATCATCAACGGATTAACAATTGGGATTTAGTAGATTTATCAGCACCTCACATTGTAGGAAATTATCTGTTGGATAAACCACGTGACGTGCTAATTGACTATGCAAAAAGCGATAATTTATGGCTGCAACGCATCGCCATTGTTAGCACTTATCGGTTTATCAAAGAGCAACAGTTTAACGACACATTTATAGTCTCAAAGCTCCTATTACATCACCCACACGACCTTATCCATAAGGCTGTAGGTTGGATGTTACGCGAAGTTGGCAAACGCGATTTTAATCAAGAATATGACTTTCTGCTAACAGATAAACGATATAAAACAATGCCTCGTACCATGTTACGATATGCCATAGAAAAATTTCCAGAACCACTTCGCCAAGATTTTCTAAAGGGTAGATTATAATAAAAAAAGATGTTTAGAAAATCTAAACATCTTTTTTTATATTACATCATTGTATCTAAATGGACATCTCTAAAACCTAAAAAATACAAAATACCATCTAATCCAATCGTCGATATAGATTGCCGCGCATTTTCTTTTACTTTTGGTTTAGCATGAAATGCGATACCTAGGCCTGCTAAATTCAACATTGGCAAATCATTTGCTCCATCGCCAACAGCTATCACTTGCTGTAACTCAATTTTCTCCACTTGTGCAATCAAATTAAGAAGTTCAGCTTTACGTTTTCCATCTACAATATCTCCCAAATGACGACCTGTCAGTTTACCATCCACTATCTCAAGTTGATTGGCGTACACATAATCTACACCAAAACGTTTTTGCAAATGTTCGCCAAAATAGGTAAATCCACCAGATAATATCGCAATTTTAAAACCGCATTTCTTCAACACAGACATAAGACGATCAGCACCATCCATAATGGGTAGATTCTCAGCTATTTCCTGTAAAACTGACTCGTCTAAACCTTTCAACAGAGCAACACGCTCTTTAAAACTTTCATTAAAATCAATTTCACCACGCATGGCCGATTCTGTAATGGCTCGTACCTGTTCGCCTACTCCGGCTCGGTCGGCCAACTCATCAATAACTTCCGTTTTAATCAGTGTCGAATCCATATCAAAACAGATCAGACGTCTGTTACGACGATACATATCATCCTTTTGAAAGGAAATATCAATACCTTCCTGAGCTGCAATCTCTAAAAATTTAGTGGAAAAGGTGTTTTTATCAAGCAATTCACCACGTACAGAAAACTCTACGCATGAACGTAACTGATCTAAATCCTTTTCATTTAATGAAGGACGACCTGTTAAACGTTTAATTGAATCGATGTTGAGTTGTTGTTCGGCAACTGCTTGTGTTACTAAACCTATCTGACGTGCCGTAATCATACGTCCCAATACAGTGACGACATATCGGCTTTTCCCTTGTCGATTCACCCAATTCGTATATTTCTCTACAGTTACTGGGGCAAATCGAACCTGAACACCTAATTCTGAACATTTAAATAAAATATCTTTCAAGATATAACCAGAATGCTCTAAAGAATCCATCTTAAACAAAATACCCAACGACAATGTGTGATGAATATCTGCCTGACCAATATCCAAGATAGTGGCATTGTATTTGCCCAAAATCTCTGTTATTGAAGCCGTTACGCCAGGTTTATCATCACCAGAAATACTGATTAAAATAATTTCGCTTTCCATAATTAAATAATGATAGAATTTAGTACACAAATATACATAAAAAACAAACAACACCGTTCATATCCTGATACAAAAAAGAGCCGACTATACATTGTATAATCGGCTCTCAAAAAAGGCAGCTACCTACTCTCCCACCTTGTGGGCAGTACCATCGGCGTAAGCGGGCTTAACTTCTCTGTTCGGAATGGGA
>DATFIF010000184.1:0-4516 GCA_035270405.1 Paludibacteraceae bacterium
TAAAGAGTCACGCGGAGTTTTAGCGTGTATTCGCTGTGGAGCTTGTTTGAACGGTTGTCCGGTTTATAAAACCATTGGTGGATACACATACAATTCCACTTATTCTGGACCTATTGGTTCGGTGATAACACCTTTTTTTAAGGGATTTAAAGAGTTCGGCCATTTAAGCACAGCGTCATCGTTGTGTGGCAAATGTACAGAAGTTTGTCCCGTACGTATTCCGTTGACTGATTTATTGTTGGCCAATCGACGTAAAATAGTAGAACGTGGTTTCCAGCCAGTGGGCGAAAAAACCTTGTTCAGTGGTTTTAAGCTCTTGGCTAGTTATCGTCTTGGATTTGATTTTGCGCCTGCGTGGTTGAAAAACGTGGTGCTCTATCCGCTCAATTTCTTTGGTTGGGGCAATAAGCGTAAGATGCCGACGTTTGCTAAAAGAAGTTTTTCTCAAATATATAGAAAACAAAAAAAACAATGATATGAAAAAATGGATGTACCTCGTTTTGTTGGTGATAGTGTGGGGTTGTGAAAAGGATTTCGATACATGGAATGTCTTGAATACCAACTTTCTCACCGAAAACAAAACACATTATGAAGTTTCGGATAGTTTACGCGTGATGTACTCAGGACTCCAATATAAAACATTTCATAATGGATATGGAGCTATTGCAAAACCAAATTCGTATGTTAAAGTGACGTATGTTGGACGATTGGTTGATGGCACGGTATTCGACAGTGGCAATCAAGTATGGTTGCCTGTGGAAGACTTAATTATTGGTTGGCAAGAGGCGTTATGTATGATGCCACAAGGTTCGCATTGGCAAATTTATGTTCCTTACACTATTGCGTACGGTGTCGAAGGTTCGAAACGTACGAGTGGAAATTTTCATATCCCACCTTATTCCACATTGATTTTTGATTTAGAGGTGAATGACGTTATAAATCCGTGAAACAATGAAACGATTACTTATCCTATTTTGGTTTTTTATTGCGACGTTGAGTTTGGTAGCACAAACCTATACTGTTGAAGCTATTCCAAATCCTAAATTGCAATGTAACTCCTGTTACGTTGCTAATCCAGACGGTATCTTGTCGTTAGAAGCAGAGCAGAGATTAAACCAAATACTCACTAATTTGGAAGCTACAACTACCGTTCAAATTGCAGTGGTGGTTATTAATTCTATCGGTAGTGACGAAGAATATACGTTTGCCTACAATTTATTTAATCACTGGAAAATAGGTAAAACAGGTAAGGATAATGGCGTACTTATTTTGTTTGTGAACGATATTCGTGCGGTTAAAATAGAAACTGGCTACGGTGTAGAAGGTTTATTACCTGATGCTGCGTGTGATCGCATACTGAATGAAGTGATGTTTCCTTATTTCAAGAGTGGTGATTATAATGAGGGATTTATAGCTGGTGTTGAAGCTATGCAAGAACGATTGACCACTGATGCAGCGATGGAAGAATTGCTATTAAATACTCATTCGGCGCAATCAAAAGTAGTGAGTTTTGTCACGTTGTATTTTAGCGTGGCGTTTCTTTTGTTGATTATACTTGTTTGGTGGAGTTATTTCGTATGGCGAGATTTGACAGGTGAAAATAATATGAAATATGGTCAATTGTCTGGTATCGAAAAGAGTACTAAATTTTTAGGATTTTTATTTCCTTTGCCCGTAGCTCTATTGGCTTGGTGGATTAGTCATCAACGTAAAAAAGTGCGCAATCAACCAATTCCATGTGACACTTGTGGTAAAAAGATGCATCTGCTTACCGAAAAAGAGGAAGATAGGTATTTACAAACGAACCAAATTGCGGAAGAATTGGTAAAGTCTGTTGATTATGATGTGTGGTTGTGCGACGATTGTCAAGTTACACGCATATTGCCTTATATTCCAGCTTATACACAGTACCAAAAATGTCCGAATTGTGGTGCTAAAACCTATAAATTAGAAGATGATAAAGTGATTTCACAATCGACTACGTTGTATCCGGGACAAGGCGAAAAAGTATATAACTGTCAACATTGCAACTTTAAAAAAGTAGTGCCTTATGTGATTCCTATTATCGTCTTGGCAGCTGCCGCTGCTGCTTCAGGACGCGGTAGAGGAGGAAGTGGCGGTTTTGGTGGCGGAGGTAGCTTCGGAGGCGGTTTTGGAGGTGGAGCCAGTGGTGGTGGTGGTGCTGGTGGGCGATTTTAAGAAAAATAGATTAATTAATTTAAAATAAACAATTATGAAAAAAGGAACTGTGATTTTGATTTCAGTGGTGGCGTTAGTTGCCATTTTGGCTCTTTGGGCTGTGAGTGCATATAATAATTTAGTGGTGGCTCAAGAAAGTGTGACCACGGAGTGGGCAAATGTAGAATCGCAATATCAACGCCGTGCTGATTTAATACCGAATTTGGTTAGTACAGTCAAAGGTTATGCTGCACACGAACAAGAAACGTTTGAGGCTGTTGTATCGGCACGAGCTAAAGCGACTCAAATGACTGTAGATGCGGATAATTTAACGCCTGAAAAACTACAAGAATTTCAAGCGGCACAGGGCGAAGTTGGTGCTGCATTAGGACGTTTATTGATGATTACTGAAAATTATCCAGAACTAAAAGCAAACCAAAATTTTATGGCTTTGCAAGAACAGTTAGAAGGTACTGAAAATCGTATTCAAGTAGCTCGTCAGAAATTCAATTTAACCGCAAAGACGTATAATACCAATATTCGTCGGTTTCCAACTAATATCTTAGCTGGCATGTTTGGTTTCGATGCAAAAGCCTATTTTGAGGCAGAAATTGGTGCTGACAAAGCTCCCACAGTAGAATTTTAAGTAAAATTTTATCAATGAAAAAAATCTTTTTTGTTTTATTCTTTTTAGCCTCTGTTAGTTCTTTGTCCGCACAACGTTTGGGTGCTATTGGTGGTTACCAATTGAATATGCCTTTCCCCTCAACAACTGTTGATGGTGTAAACTTCAACGCAAAAATGGGTTCAGGTTTTCATGTCGGCTTGTTGTTCGATTGGGATTTAACCAATCGCTGGGGCGTGGAATTAGGTGCGATGTACAGTTTGCGTTCGTCATCGTACAATTTGCACTACATATCTGATACCACGACAATTTTCAAGCGACAAACTTATTATTTGGATATTCCACTTCATGTTTACGTAAATTTTCCTTTACGAAAATGGACTTTAGCCCTTTACGCTGGTCCATCGTTCAATATTGGGTTGCATGGAAAAGATATCGCTTGGCAAAATACGGTGATGCAAAAACCCGTAGCGCTCGAAACTGAAAATATGTATGGTAAGGATGGACGATTGAATCGTTTTGAAATTGCTGCTGAATTAGGTGTGACGGCGAAGTACAAAAATTACGAGATACGAGCAGGTTACGAATTGGGCTTAAATGACGCAACAAAGAAAAATTTCCAATGGACACTTGATTTACCAGACGGTGCTAAAACTCATTTTTATCAAGGTGAATTGAAATTGTCAGTAGCTTACTTATTCGATTTAGGGAAATAAAATTCAGGTATCAGTATGTAAATTGAAGGAAATTTATTACCTTTGTAAATCGAAATTTATTTATTAAAACAATATCAATATGATTAATTACAAAGACTTAGGCTTAGTTAACACGCGTGAGATGTTTGCTAAAGCCGTAAAAGGTGGTTATGCTATTCCAGCATTCAACTTTAATAATATGGAACAATTGCAAGCGATTGTTATGGCTGCAGCTGAAACAAAATCGCCAGTGATTATACAAGTATCTAAAGGTGCACGCGCTTATGCTAACCAAACATTATTGCGTTACATGGCAGAAGGTGCTGTAGGATATGCTAAAGAATTAGGTTGGGAAAAACCTCAAATCGTGTTACATCTTGATCATGGTGATACATTCGAAACTTGCAAAAGTTGTATCGATATGGGCTTTTCATCAGTTATGATTGATGGTTCGCACTTACCTTACGACGAAAACGTAGCTTTAACTAAAAGAGTAGTAGAATACGCACACAAACATGATGTAACTGTTGAGGGTGAATTGGGTATTTTGGCTGGTGTTGAAGACGAAGTATCGGCTGAGCATCACACTTACACAGAGCCTGATGAAGTGGTTGACTTTACATCCAAAACAGGTTGTGATTCATTAGCAATCTCTATTGGAACAAGTCATGGTGCTTACAAATTTACACCAGCTCAATGTACGCGTAATGCAGAAGGCGTATTGGTTCCACCTCCATTGGCATTTGATGTGTTGGAAGGTGTAGAAAAAGAGTTGCCAGGTTTTCCAATCGTATTACATGGCTCATCTTCTGTTCCACAAGAAGAGATTGAAACTATCAATAAATATGGTGGTAACATACCTGATGCTATCGGTATTCCAGAAGAGCAATTACGCAAAGCAGCTAAATCGGCTGTATGTAAAATTAATATTGACTCTGATAGTCGTTTGGCTATGACAGCTGCTATTCGTAAAGCATTAGCTGAAAATCCAGGTGAATTTGACCCACGTAAATATCTT
>DATFIF010000185.1:0-9140 GCA_035270405.1 Paludibacteraceae bacterium
ATGATGGGTTTTTATGGTGAAATGCCTGACAGCTACAATTTAGTAGTGAATACGGCGCATCCATTGGTAGATACTTTGTTGAAAACGCAAGAGTCGGAATGTGCTGACAAAATTAAGCCATTACAAACTGAAATTGAGCAAGTTGAAAAGCGTCGTAATGAGCTCAAATCTGCGCATAAAGATAAAAAAGAGGATGAAATACCTCAGGCTGAAAAGGCTGAAATTGAGACGATAGATAAACAAGTGGGTGAATTAACTAATCGTAAAAAAGAGGTTTATACTGCTTTTTCAGCTGCTCAGCCTAAGATTAAACAGATGATAGACATCGCATTATTGGCCAATAATATGCTTAAAGGTAAAGATTTAGCCAATTTTGTCAAACGTAGCATCTCTTTACTTAACTAAGGAAATTGTTATTAGATTAAAAGCCCTTGTTCTGTTGAATAAGGGCTTTCTTTTTGTATTAATCTTAAAATCAGTACCTTACCATTTGTTTTATCAAAAATTAGAATGTATTTCTTTGTAAATTGCAAAATGTACATTTTTTAATTGTTGATTTGCGTGTTTTTTTAAGGCCTGTTTATGAGTTTGTGTAAAAAAAGTTAGGATTTTATTGTTTTACTTTTATTTTTGTTTTATTTTTGCCGTTAGTAATTCCCTATTTTATTTTACAACTTTTAATTTAAAAAAAACTATGAAAAGATTTAAGCAGATTTTGGGTTTAGGAGTTCTTGTAGCAGTTTCGTTTGGTATGTCAGGCTGTTTTTTTGGTGAGATCAATAATGCTGCGAAAGAAATTGCTGAGGTTAGAGAAGGCAAAGTGTTTCAAATTCCTACAGCAACACTTGAGTACAACGATGGTACTATTTTTGCTTTTGCAGAGAATGGTAAAAAACAACGTATAGAAAATGGTAATTCTGTTATGATCTACGATGCTAGTAATTATTGGGTATTAGATAGTGAAAGCAAAACTGCTATTAAATACAGTTATGATGCAGAGTATCTATATAACACAACCTATTGTTTTTTGGAAGCAACTTGGAAGTTAGCTAATTATGACGAAAGTGTCACTAAAACTTCCGAAACGATTGCTGGCAAATCTTGTACGGTTTACACCGATAAGGAAGATGGTGACAAGCAAGGTGGTTGGAAACGCATTTTGTTTGTTTCGAATGATGTTAAAGCAACTTCTTTTACCCCATCAGCTTCATATAGTGCCTTTACAATACCTTCGGATTATACAATTACCAATAGTTCTGATTATTAAAAAAAGACGCTTTACACTCCTATTTTGATGAAAAAATGTACTCTTTTTATAGCAGCACTTGCTCTTTCTTGTATGATACAGGCGCAGAAGGTTTATTCGGTTGACTACGATTATCAAGCCGATGTTAAGGTTTATGTGGTGAATTACGACTATCAAGCTGATTTAAAGGTGTACAAGGTGGATTACAATTACCAAGCAGGTAAAAATGATGGGAAATGGTTTTTTACCGATTATGCGTATCAGGCGGATAAGAAAATTTACTTCACTAAGTACGACTATCAAGCTGATTTAAAAATCTTTTTTGTAGATTATAATTATCAGGCTGGTTGGCGTGAAAATTCAAAACAGCATTTTATGTGGTAATATTAAAATCCCAGCTCATGAGTTGGGATTTTTTTAGTTTGTGTTTTTTTAGTGTAAAAAAAATAGCTCTTGAAGATTTTACTTTCAAGAGCTATTTTTTGGAGATTTTATTTCGTATTACTTATGCATCGATACGAGCATAAGTGGCGTTGGCTTCAATAAATGCTCGGCGTGGTGGTACGTCATCACCCATCAGCATGGAGAATATTTGATCAGCTTCAGCCGCATTTTCAATAGTTATTTGGCGTAAGGTGCGGTTTTCAGGGTTCATAGTCGTTTCCCAAAGTTGTTCTGGGTTCATTTCACCGAGACCTTTGTATCGTTGTTGTTGAATACCGCCCTCATTTCCACCACCATAGGTGTTTATGAAATTTAAGCGTTGCTCTTCTGTCCAACAATATTCAGATACTTTCCCTTTTTTACACAAATAGAGTGGCGGTGTGGCAATGTAAACATAACCATTTTCAATTAACTCTTTCATGTAACGGAAAAAGAACGTTAGAATTAATGTGGCAATGTGGCTACCATCAACGTCGGCATCGGTCATAATCACCACTTTGTGATAGCGTAATTTCGACATATTCAATGCTTTGCTATCTTCTTCGGTGCCTATAGTTACGCCAAGTGCGGTATAAATGTTACGAATTTCTTCGCTTTCAAATGCTTTGTGAAACATTGCTTTCTCCACGTTCAAAATTTTACCGCGTAGTGGTAAAATAGCTTGGAATTGACGGTCACGACCACTTTTGGCGGAACCACCTGCTGAGTCCCCTTCGACTAAAAAGAGTTCGCTTAATACAGGATCTTTACTTGAACAGTCGGCTAATTTGCCTGGTAAGCCACTTCCAGATAAGGGTGATTTACGTTGCACTAACTCACGCGCTTTACGTGCAGCATTACGTGCTGTGGCAGCCAATATCACTTTTTGAACAATAATTTTAGCTTCGTTTGGATGTTCTTCCAAATAATTTCCAAGCGCTTCTCCGACGGTTTTATCAACCATACCCTTGACGTCATCGTTGCCCAATTTGGTTTTGGTTTGACCTTCAAATTGTGGTTCTGCCACTTTTACCGAAAGTACGGCGGTTAAACCTTCACGGAAGTCATCGCCATTAATTTCTATTTTTGCTTTTTCCAACAATTTATTGTCTTCCGCATATTTTTTCAAGGTGCGTGTCAGTGCTGTGCGGAATCCTGCAACGTGTGTACCGCCTTCAATCGTGTTGATATTATTAACATACGAATGAAGATTTTCGGAATAAGAGGTGTTATACACCATCGCCACTTCTACAGGTGTGCCATATTTCTCAGTATTGATGTGAATGACATGAGGAATAAGTGCTTCGCGTGCTGAGTCGATGTATTTTACAAATTCGCTTAAGCCTTCATCAGAATAAAAAAGTTCCATTTTTGGCTCTCCTTCATCATTAAGAATACGCAGGTCTGTAATTTGCAAGCGAATTCCTGCATTTAGAAAGGCTAATTCGCGTAAACGAGCTGCTAAAATACTGAATTGGTACATCGTTTCATGAAAAATTTCTTTATCAGGATGAAATGTTACCGACGTTCCAGTTTTGTCCGATGTTCCAATCTCTTTTACGTCAAATTGTGGAATTCCGCGGTTATATTCTTGCATGTAGGTTTTGCCATTACGATAGACCTCTACATGTAATAAGCTCGATAATGCATTCACGCAGGATACGCCCACACCGTGTAATCCACCAGATACCTTATAAGATCCTTTGTCGAATTTACCACCAGCATGAAGAACCGTCATTACTACTTCGAGTGCCGATCGTCCTTCTTTCTCGTGCATATCCACGGGAATACCACGACCATTATCACATACGGTTATCGAATTGTCTGTGTTAATTGTAACTTCGATGTGGCTACAATGACCAGCAAGAGCCTCGTCAATGGAGTTATCGACCACTTCGTACACTAAATGATGCAGACCTTTTACGCCAGTGTCGCCAATGTACATGGAAGGACGTTTGCGAACAGCTTCTAAACCCTCGAGTACTTGAATGCTACTCGCACCGTAGTCGCCAGCACTGTTATTTTTTACTTCTTCTGACATATAAAATGTTATTTATGAGGTAATTATTAGTTGCTTTTTAAAAGCACTTAAAGCGAACAAATGTACAAAATATATTTCATTTTACCGCCTGAAACAGGTAGAAACTTATCAACAACACTCAAAAAAAATTCTTATCTTTGCCCATTGAATTACTGATTGATATTCTTATTTGTTTTATGGCAACATTGTGGCAACTTTTCGGAACGTTTACTAAAATCGGTGCTTTTACCATTGGTGGTGGTTATGCGATGCTACCTTTGATTGAACATGAAGTCGTTACTAAACGCCAATGGATTGCTGCTGACGAATTTCTCGATATGATTGTGATGGCGCAAACGGCTCCAGGTATTTTAGCTATCAACATCTCTATTTTAGTGGGAAATAAACTCCGTGGAAAACGAGGTGCTTTTATTAGTGCTTTGGGTTCGGCTTTACCTTCCTTTGTTGTTATATTGTTGTTTGCATTCTTTTTATCTAAATATCAAGAGTCACCGGTACTTCAAAAGATGTTTAAAGCAGTGCGTCCAGCGGTTGTAGCACTTATTGCAGTGCCCGTATTTAATTTAGCAAAATCGGCAAAAATAACATGGAAAACAGTCTGGATCCCAGTTATATCCGCTTTTTTAATTTGGTACTTTGAGGTGTCGCCCGTGTGGATTATATTTGCCGCTGGTGTGGTTGGTGTTTTGGTGCGAGTGTATAAAGATTATAAATCTTCAAAAAAATAACTGATAAATAGAGATTTAGATATGTTATATTGGCAACTTTTTTATACATTTTTCAAAATTGGACTGTTTGGCTTTGGAGGCGGTGCAGCTATGTTGCCATTGATTCAATTTGAATTGGTGGAGCATTATGGATGGATAACATCGGCTGAATTTACCAATATGGTTGCAGTGTCTCAAATGACGCCTGGTCCCATTGGAATTAATTGCGCTACTTATGCTGGTTATTTGGCTTCCGGTAATATATTGGGTTCGTTCATCGCTACCATTGCAGTGGTTTTGCCGTCATTTATCATCATGTTGTTAATCGCTCGTTTTATTACAAAATTTAAAAATAATAAGTATGTTGATGGCGCTATGCAAGGACTCC
Source organism: Paludibacteraceae bacterium (assembly GCA_035270405.1). Taxonomy (GTDB): domain Bacteria; phylum Bacteroidota; class Bacteroidia; order Bacteroidales; family Paludibacteraceae; genus W0P28-013. The sequence continues at coordinate 4,806 of DATFIF010000185.1, forward strand.
GACCAGCGGTGGTTGGCTTAATTGCAGCAGCAACTTTACTATTGATGACAGAAGAAAATTTTGGGAAAAATTATACAGATTATGTCAGTTGGATTATTTTTGCTGCGGCTTTTGTGTCAACTAAATGGTTGAAAATTCATCCTATCTTAATGATTGTGGTGGCGGCTATTTTAGGACTGTTTATTTATTGATTTCGTATATATTTACTTTTATGAAGTGGCAAAGTCGTACAGAATTGATGTTTGGTATTGAGAATGTAAAACAGTTGCGTCAAGCTCACGTGATGGTTGTTGGATTGGGTGGTGTGGGTGCTTATGCCGTCGAGATGCTTTGCCGAGCAGGTGTTGGGGAGTTTACCTTAGTCGATGGTGATATCGTAAGCGAAACCAATCGTAATCGTCAATTAGTGGCGCTCACGTCTTCTGTTGGGCATTTAAAAACAGAAGTTTTGGCTGCGCGATTACGTGATATAAATCCAGATGTGAGATTGCATCTTTATGCCGAATTTTTACGTGACGAACGAACGGTGGAGCTTTTGAAAGCGACTCATTATGATTATTTGGTCGATGCTATTGATACGTTAAGTCCTAAAGTTTTCATGTTGCAACAAGCTCATTTATTGGGTATTCCAACTGTTTCGAGTATGGGTTCGGGTGGTAAGTCAGATCCTACGCAAGTGAGAATTAGTGACATCTCTAAATCGGACTATTGCAAATTAGCTCGCATGGTGCGCAAACGTCTTCATAAATTGGGCGTGCGTAAAGGTATTACGGTGGTTTATTCGGCCGAGGTAGTGCCTCCAGAACGTGTTTTAGTGATTGAAGGAGAACAAAATAAAAAATCGAATGTGGGCACTGTTTCTTATATGCCAGCTATTTTTGGATGTTATTTGGCGTCACATATTATCCGAGAATTAGCAATTCCCAAAGTATAGATTTTATTAAAAATAAAAATATGATAGTAGCGAAAAACATAACAAAAAGCTTTGATACATTGCAAGTATTGAAAGGGGTGGATTTACATATTGCTTCGCGCGAAATTGTCTCCATTATGGGGCCGAGTGGTGCTGGTAAAACTACCTTATTGCAGTTGCTTGGAACGCTCGATCGCCCTGATTCTGGAACTATACACATAGATGGTACGGATGTGTTGAATTTGGGAGAGCGTGCTCTGTCTGCTTTCCGGAACCAACACGTAGGTTTTGTATTTCAATTTCATCAATTATTGCCTGAGTTTACGGCGCTCGAAAACGTGATGATGCCTGCATTAATAGCAGGTACAACTTTTAAAGCCGCTCAAGCAGAAGCAAATAGACTACTTGATTATTTAAAATTATCAGATCGCATATATCACAAACCTTCTGAATTGTCGGGTGGCGAGAAACAGCGTGTAGCAGTTGCCCGCGCTCTAATTAATAAGCCCTCAGTGATTCTAGCAGATGAGCCTTCAGGAAGTTTGGATAGTAAAAACAGAGAGGAATTACATCGCCTTTTTTTCGATTTAAGAGATAATTTTAATCAAACTATTTTAATCGTGACACACGATATGGAATTGGCTTCTATCTCCGATCGGGTTATTTTAATGCGTGATGGCTTGATTGTGGAAAACGATTGAAAATGAATTTGTTAAGATCATATATAGTTCCCCATTTTTGTTTTTTGCGAAAATGGGGATTTTTGTTCTCTTTTTTTGTACCTTTGACTTTCTGTTTAGATGTTAAATTTTCAATTGATAGCTATGAATAAAATTGTCGATAAATCGTACTTTTCTCCCAATGTAGTACGTCTTGAAATAGAGGCTCCGCTTATTGCAAAAGCCCGACGAGCAGGTCATTTTGTGATGGTAAAAGTGGGTGAAAAAGGCGAGCGAATTCCGTTAACCATTGCAGATTCTAATCTTGAAAAAGGAACTATTACGTTAGTCATTCAGAAAATGGGCGTCTCTTCTACTAAGTTGTGTAATTTGAATGTGGGCGATAAAATTACAGATTTAGTTGGTCCGCTGGGCAAAGCGACACATATTGAAAATTTTGGAACCGTTGTATGTGCTGGTGGTGGCGTTGGTGTCGCTCCGTTATTGCCGATTGTGACGGCTTTGAAAAAAGCAGGTAATCGCGTGATTACGGTCTTGGCTGCTCGTACAAAAGAGTTAGTTATATTAGAAGAACAGATGCGTGCATTTTCGGACGAAGTCATCGTGATGACCGACGATGGTTCGTATGGTCAACAAGGCTTGGTGACGAATGGTGTTGAATCTGTTATCAATCGTGAAAAAGTCGATTTGTGTGTGACTATTGGTCCTGCTATCATGATGAAATTTGTGTCGCAATTGACAAAAAAATATGAAGTTCCAACAGTGGCATCGCTTAATACTATTATGGTAGATGGAACGGGAATGTGCGGCGCTTGCCGTATTTCTGTGGGTGGACAGACAAAGTTTGTATGTGTTGATGGACCCGAATTTGACGCACATCAAGTAAATTTTGACGAAATGATTATGCGTCTTGGCGCTTATCGTGACGACGAACAACTAGCTAAATAATGATGGAAGAACAAGGTAGAAAATCTGCATGGCGAGAAGATTTACGCAAATCGATAAATCCTAAAGAACGTGCTGCAATTGAGCGTGTTCAAATGAATGAACTTTCAGGCGAATATCGCTCTCATAATAGCGAAGAGGTTAATTTGGGATTGACATTGGAACAAGCGATGCAAGAGGCACAACGTTGTCTCGATTGTAACAATCCTCAATGCATCACAGGTTGTCCAGTAACAATAGATATTCCTAAGTTTATTAAACATATAGAGCGTGGAGAAATCCTAGAGGCGGCAAAAACATTGAAAGAAACATCGGCTTTACCTGCTGTTTGTGGTCGTGTGTGTCCGCAAGAAAGACAATGTGAGGCCAAATGTATTCATCTTAAAATGAATAAACCCGCTGTAGCGATTGGGCATTTGGAACGTTTTGCTGCCGATTATGAACGTGAAAGTGGTCAGATAAGTGTTCCTGAAATTGCGAAACCTAACGGAATAAAAGTGGCCGCCATTGGATCTGGACCGGCAGGTCTATCTTTTGCGGGCGACATGGCGAAATTAGGTTATGATGTCACTGTATTTGAAGCGCTTCACCAAATTGGTGGAGTTTTAAAATATGGAATTCCTGAATTTCGTCTGCCCAATCACATTGTTGATGTTGAAATTGACAATTTGACAAAGATGGGTGTTAAATTTATCAAGAATTGCATTGTGGGTAAAACCATTAGTTTTGATGATTTAAAAGAAGATGGTTTTCGTGCGATGTTTGTCGCAAGTGGTGCAGGTCTTCCTAATTTCATGAACATTCCTGGAGAAAATTTAATAGGTGTCATGTCATCCAATGAATATTTAACGCGTGTTAACTTGATGGGTGCGGCTGATGCAGATTCTGATACGCCAGTTCTGAAAGGAAAACATGTGGCTGTAATTGGTGGTGGAAATACGGCTATGGATTCTGTGCGAACAGCGCGCCGACTTGGTGCTGAGCGAGCAATGATTGTATATCGCCGCTCTGAAGAGGAGATGCCCGCTCGGCTCGAAGAGGTAAAACATGCCAAAGAAGAGGGAATTGATTTTCTGACTTTGCATAATCCAATTGAATATCGTGGTGATGAAAAAGGACGAGTGACAGGCATGTTACTTCAAAAAATGAAGTTGGGAGAACCTGACGCTTCTGGTCGTCGTTCGCCTTTAATCATTGAAGGTGCACAAGAATGGATTGACGTTGACGAAGTGATTGTTAGTGTTGGCGTATCGCCTAATCCTTTGGTTCCTAGCTCTCTTCCAGGTTTGGAAGTGACGCGAAAAGGCACGATTGTGGTCAATGAGGATTTGATGCAAAGTTCCATGCCTACTATTTTTGCAGGTGGCGACATTGTGCGAGGTGGTGCTACAGTGATTTTAGCGATGGGCGATGGTAGAAAAGCAGCTGCTGCCATGCATGAAAAAATAGCACGTGGGGAAATTTAACTCCTTTTTAACCTTTTTTTTTGAAGATTGCATACAAATGTGTACATTTGCGCGTTATAAAGGTTGTTAGAAGCACGTTTCAAACTCTTTTGTGACATTATTTTTATAAAAATATACCATGAATATATGTGTATTTTGTGCTTCTAGTCCACAAGTGAGTGAGGTTTTTAAATCGGAAGCGCGTTTGATTGGACGCTTTATTGCAGAAAACCAACACACATTGGTATACGGTGGAGCTACGGGTGGATTGATGGATACTGTGGCTGAAGCGACACACGAATTTGGTGGCGAAATTATTGGCATTGTACCCGATTTAATTGTAGAAAAGGGT
>DATFIF010000186.1:0-4440 GCA_035270405.1 Paludibacteraceae bacterium
AATGCATTGTATAAGCCTGAAAGTTCTTGTTAAGCCCTCCTGTTTGTCCGACTTCCGTTTCTACACCATTTACCGTCTGATAAACAGTAAAATTAGTAGAAACTCCGCTCCAATACTTGCTTGCTTCAAAAGTAAGAACAGCTGCAGGACCATTGATATTATATGACTTTGTTTCTCCTGAAATACCATATAATGTTTGTTGTGTAGCGTCGTTTAGAACATAACATTGCGCCAAGAGTCCTTGTAAACTTGCAGCTATTAAACAGAGTGCTAATAAAATTCGCTTATTCATTGTTATAAAATTAGTCATACTTTTATGTATATAGTTGATTTTCAAAATGATAGTAGTAATTTAGATAAGTGATAATGATACCACAAAAAGCACACCCCAACGTGTTTGGTACGTCAGGTTGCGTGGTAAATCTAAAAATTAACCGGAGTAAAGTGCGATGCGTAAACGATGGCGCGTGGGAGATTCTTTGGCAATTTCCATTAATGCACGGAGATTAGCTAAATTTTGCGCCATGATAGATTCTATGAATTCAGTTATGCAACGGTTGAAGGTGTTGCACATCGTAAGTAGTAATTCGCAGGTGCTGATGGTAGTCACTTTGATGGGTGGCATCACACCGTTGACAACCAATTTTGTATCGTTGAAGTCGGGTTTGCTGTAAGAACCAAACAACTCGTCACGCATCGATACGAAACTCGCCCAAAAGAACCAATAAATCAGTCTTTTATACAAAATAGTAATCAGCGCTACAGTCAGTCTATACATAACTCGATTTTCATATAATAACGGTACAAAGATACAGTTTTATTTTATTTGTTGTTTTTATACAATACTAGTTGTACCTGTTTTTTTGTAAAGAGCTTAAAATCAATAATTAGTAGTTGTTAATATTGTTAAAAAATGTAAAACTCAACCAATAAAAGAGTGGTTTTAGAGTGAAAAATCAGCCAGTTATGTTTTAAAAAAAGCATTTTTTTGTTATATATATAATAAGGTGTAATTTTTTAGACTCAAATGGTTATGACGACTCTGTGTCAAGCGTTATTTTTAATAAATTTTATCTATCTAGTTTTGTTTCTTTAGAAATAAAGTTTTTGTAGAGTTTTACGTAAAATAGCTTGTGAGCGTCTGAAAAAAAGTGTATTTTAGCACAGTCATTTGGAATAAACTAATCACTTATAAATCAATATCTTGATATGAAGAATAATTATTGTATTATTATGGCAGGTGGTGTCGGAAGCCGTTTTTGGCCATTCAGTCGCACCAATAAGCCCAAACAGTTTTTAGATTTTTTGGGCACAGGTCGTTCGTTATTGCAGATGACGTTCGAGCGCTTTCGTGGTCTTATTCCTACTGAAAATATTTACATCGTATCTAATCAAGCGTACCGCGACTTGATTTTGGAGCAGTTGCCCGAATTGAAACCTGAACAAGTTTTGTTGGAACCTTTACGTCGTAATACCGCGCCATGTATTGCTTATGCCGTACATAAAATCAAAGCGCGTACCGATAAAGCCACTATTTTAGTGGTGCCTTCGGATCACCTCATTACCAACGAAGATGTGTATGTGCGGGTATTGCGCGAAGGATTGACATTTGCTCAAAATAACAATGCGTTATTAACGTTGGGTATGAAACCTACGCGTCCAGAAACGGGTTACGGTTACATTCAAATTGACGAAGGCGGTGGTTTGTTGCGCAAAGTGAAAACCTTTACCGAAAAGCCAAATCTCGAAATGGCAAAAATTTTTGTATCGAGTGGTGAATTTTACTGGAATTCGGGTATGTTTTTGTGGAATTTGGATGCTATTTTAGAAGCATTCAAAGAATATCTCCCAGATGTTTCTGAAAAATTTGCTGCTGGCGCAGCTGTTTACAATACCGACGAGGAGCAAGCTTTTGTGAATAAAGTTTATTCGTTATGTCCTAATATTTCCATTGACTACGGTATCATGGAAAAAGCCAAAAATGTGTATGTAATGATGGCCGATTTTGGTTGGTCTGATTTAGGAACTTGGAGCTCGTTATACGAATTGTCTGATAAAGATGATAGTGGAAATGCCACGGTGAATGGCGCCAGTCAACTCTACAATTGTAAAGATAATCTCATCGTGTTACCATCAGGTAAAGTGGCGGTTGTGCAAGATTTAGATAATTATTTAGTAGCAGAAGAGGGCAATGTGTTACTCATTTGTAAGAAAGATGAAGAACAAAAATTACGTCAATATTTTAACGATGTTGAAGCGCGTCTAGGGAAAGAATTTGTGTAAAATAGTTTATAAAAGAGAATCATTATGTTTAAATTCACGTTTGTAAAAACACCCAAACCACGCCAATTTTATCATCGTCCCATCTATTGGAATCCTGAAAAAGAGGAACATAATGAACGCGTTGAGCGTGTGCGCAACGAATTGGGACAACGTGACGAAACGGAACCGTACAAACCGAGTATTAAACGTGGTTCATTTCGTCGCGGTCGCTGGGAACAGCCCTCTGATAGTTCCGATGTCAAAACAGAACGTCGCCGTTCAAATATCCGTTTAGTGATCATTGTGGTGGTTCTTTTGGCTTTGGCCGTGTTGCTTTATGTGACAAGTGGTGTTTATTTAGGTCTCTAATTTTTTTAGATTTTTTTGAATGAGTGATATTATCCATTTACTGCCTGACGCTGTGGCCAATCAAATTGCTGCAGGAGAAGTTATTCAACGTCCAGCTTCCGTTGTGAAGGAGTTGATGGAGAATGCCATTGATGCTGGTGCTACCAAAATTCAAGTGGTGGTGAAAGATGCTGGGCGTACTACGATTCAGGTGATTGATAATGGTAAAGGCATGTCCGAAACGGATGCGCGTATGGCTTTTGAACGGCATGCTACGTCTAAAATAACACAAGCACACGATCTGTTTTCGCTCCGTACCATGGGTTTTCGTGGCGAAGCATTGGCTTCTATTGCAGCTATTTCTGGTGTGGAATTGCGAACCCGTTCTGCCGAGAAAGAGTATGGTACGTTGATTGAAATTGCAGCGTCCATTGTTGTAAAACAAGAGAGTGTGTCGTGTGACGAAGGCACTTCGTTTTTAGTCAAAAATCTCTTTTATAATGTCCCAGCACGTCGTAAATTTCTGAAATCGGATGACGCTGAAATGCGTCAAATTATTCAAGAGTTTCAACGAATTGCGTTGGTATATCCCGATATTCATTTTGAACTTTTTTCTGGAACCGATTGTTTGTATGAATTGGTAGCGTGCAATAGTCGTCAGCGGATTACAGCTCTGTTTGGCAAAAAAACGCGTAATCTCAACCAACAACTCGTTCAAATTGAAGCCAAAACTGCCTTAGGAAATATCTCTGGATTTGTGGGAAAACCCGAATTTGCGACTAAAACTAATTATCAATATTTTTTTGTGAATGGTCGCTACATGCGCCATCCCTATTTTCATAAGGCTGTTATGCAAGCGTACGAGCGTATGTTACAGCCAGATACAAACCCCTCTTATTTCATCTTTTTTGAAATTGAACCTTCGGAAATTGATGTTAATATTCATCCCACAAAAACGGAAATTAAATTTGAAAATGAGCGCGACTTATGGCGCATTGTGATGATTTGCGTCAAGGAAGCGTTGGGGAAATTTAATGTGACGCCATCTATCGATTTTGATACGGAAGGTCTGATTGATATGCCACCGATTTCTACCACTCAACACGGCGCTTTTGAACCTCCCAAAGTACAATTTGATCCAAATTACAATCCGTTTAAAACAGATGCACCAGCTCATTATAGCAAGTCGTCCACAGCAAATTGGGAAAAACTGTATGACAATCAAAAATCGCCTGAAATTGCTGTGCAAAAGGGTTTATCGCAACCTCTATTCGACGAATTGGTGCGAACTGATGTGTTTCAATATAAAAATCGCTATTTGCTGACAACGGTTAAATCTGGGTTGATGATTATTGATGCTCAACGTGCGATGGAACGGATTTTATTTGAACGTGTCTTGCACCAATTGGAGTTGCAGCAATGTGTATCACAACAGATTTTGTTTCCCGAAGTGTTGGAGTTGACGCCAGACGAACAGCTGCTTTTTCAAGAGCTATTGCCCGACTTACGCGCATTAGGATTTGACATCGAACCGTTCGGAAAACTAGCGTATGTTGTCAATGGCGTGCCTGCCTTGTTGACCGAAGAACCACAAATTTTGGCGGTTTTATACGCTATGTTGGCTAGTGTGCAAGAAAAAAACGTGCGAATTCATACCGAATTATATGAGTCGTTGGCATACGAAGTGGCAAAATCTTCTGCCAAAAATCGGCAATCGACGATGGCAATGGCTGAAATGAACCAATTGATTGACAGCTTGTTTGCTTGTCAAAACCCGAATAGGTCACCTGATGGGAAAACCATCATTACCATTATGAGTGACGATGAATT
>DATFIF010000187.1:0-2142 GCA_035270405.1 Paludibacteraceae bacterium
TTTGGTAAAATGAAAGTGCAACGGTATGGTTTTCGCTTTTTGGATGTGGTAAGAACTTACTGCAAAGAGAATGGATTGTCGTATGGCATGCAAGAAGGACTTGATTTCGACGAAATAGAAATAGACGTTGCAGCCACCAAAACTAAAAAAGAGAAGAAACGGAAAGATACATCGCCTAAAGCGGAGAAGGGTGCTACCTATAAACTGACACAAGCCATGTGTCGTGATGGAAAATCGCTCACCGAGATTGCTCAAGAACGCAACTTGGCACTCTCGACCATCGAATCGCACGTCGTAAAATTGATTGGAGAAGGCGAACTGTCAGTATACGATTTTATAGACGAACAGAAGGTCATTGAAATTGTTGCCAAACTGGCTACTAGTGAAAGTATTACCGAAGTGTACGATGCGCTTGATGGTAGAATTTCTTACGCACAATTGCGATTTGTACAAGCCCATTATCAAGCAAAAAGAGATTGATTTATAGTAAAATCAACCTCTTTTTAAACTAGACTATTTTTCTGTTTATTTTTCTTCCTCACTTAAGTGGCTGTAACATTGTCGGCAAATCGGTTCGTATTTGTCAGTTTCGCCCAACAAAACCTGACTTTCGCCAGCTACTAAACGGTGTGAAATATAGGCGGGAGAGCCACAACGTACGCAAATGGCACGTACTTTTGTAATATCATCAGCAATCGCCATGAGCGCAGGCATTGGTCCAAACGGATTGCCTCTAAAATCCATATCTAAACCCGCAATAATCACTCTAAAACCTTGATTGGCAAGCGTATTGCACACTTCGGCTAAACCTTCGTCGAAAAATTGAGCTTCGTCAATTCCAATCACATCGACATCGCCAGTCATCAACAGAATATTTTGTGACGAATCGACAGGCGTTGATGCAATCGTGGTGTGATCGTGACTAACGACTTCACTCTCGGAGTAGCGTGTGTCAATAGACGGTTTGAAAATTTCTACGCGTAATTTAGCAATTTTAGCCCGTTTCAATCGGCGAATGAGTTCTTCGGTTTTACCCGAAAACATTGAGCCGCAAACCACTTCGATACTACCGCGTTTTTTACCAGAATTGATATTGAATTCGAAAAAGTTCATGTCGTTAAGGTTCTGAGATTATTTTTTTTGTTTTACACTAAAATTCTTTTTTTCAATGCCGCAAATCTTCTCAAAAAGGATTACCTTTGTGGCACTGATTTTGTTGTTTGCAAAGATAATAAAATTCAATATTTGTTCATTATAAAATACAGAAATTATGACAAGAGAAACGTTAATTGTACTTATTGAGAAGGAACTCAATGAATTGCAAACACTTACAAAAGGCTTCTCTGAAATGACAGAATTTCCAAAATCTTTGTTGTCGTTGGCTATTGCTAAAGCCGATAATGTGCGTACCTGTTTAGAACAGTTGCCTGATGCTGAGAGGCCTGCAGTGAAAATGACAGTTGCTGAAGCAGCGCCTGTGACTGAAGTTGTGGAACAAAAAACTGAAATCAAAACTACCGCAGAAATTCCGAATATCGTTGAATCCGCTGTTGAAATACCAACTCTCGACGTAGTGGAGGTTTTAGAAGAGGAAGTTTCAAGTGTTATGTCTGTTACGACTGAACATACAACACGGCACACTGTTGCAGAAACCATTCAGAAACCTACGACTGTAAGTGATTCGCTATTAAAATCAGATGATTCGTTGGGTTCGACTATCGCCAAACAGCCTATTCATGATATCAAACAAGCTATTAGTATTGCTGATCGTTTTCGTTTTCAACGCGAACTATTCGATGGAAATGGCGAAAAGATGAATCACGTATTGAGCGATTTAAATGAGTTGGATACCTTGGAAAAGGCGCAAACTTATCTTGCTAAAAATTTCGCATGGACAGCTGACGATGCTAATGTTGTTGATTTCATGCTATTGTTGCAACGTCGCTATTCTAATTAAGAAGTATTTTGAGTAAATTATACGTAATACCGACGCCAATTGGAAATTTGGAAGATATGACGCTGCGTGCTGTTCGTATCTTGAAAGAAGTGGAGCTTATTTTGGCAGAAGACACGCGTACATCGTCTGTTTTGTTGAAACATTTTGACATACACACGCCGATGACGTCGCATCATAAATTCAAC
>DATFIF010000188.1:0-6331 GCA_035270405.1 Paludibacteraceae bacterium
CCCAAATTTTCATCATCTTCGCATAATAAAATTTTTACCTTTTCCATAATTAATAATTTTAAATAGTTAGTATTTCAATAATAAATTTTGTTCCAATTCCATATTCACTTTCAGCTTTAATCGTTCCTTTGTGCGATTTGATAATTTTAGCCACATACGCTAAACCTAAACCAAACCCTTTTATATTATGAACATTGCCTGTAGGCACACGGTAAAACTGATCAAAAATCCGTTTTAAATTCTCTTTTTTAACACCTACACCATTGTCTTCAATAGAAATGAAAAGTTTATTTTTAACGTTCCAAGTCGAAACCGTTAATATTAAAGTCTCTTTACGATACTTAAAAGCATTGTCCATCAAGTTGTAAATAACATTTGTAAAATGCATTTCGTCCACCATCACCAACGAATTTTTAGCGTTAAGTTGAGAAATGAGTGTGCCATTGATATTTTTAACTCGTAATGAAAAATTACCGATAATGGTTTCTAATAACTCATTGATGTCAACTTCCTGAAAATTCATAGTGCCACGACCACGCTCAAAAACAGACATTTGAAGTACTTTGTCGACTAAAAAACTCAACCGTTTGGTTTCCTCTACAATCACATGAGAGATGTGTGCTAAAATTTTTGGATTCGTATTTACAGTCTTATCGTTCAGCATTTGAGCTGCTAAAGAGACCGATGAAATCGGTGTTTTTAATTCATGCGTCATATTATTCACGAAATCATTTTTAATACTCGTCAGACGTCTCTGCCTGAAAAGGTAAAGAATAATTAACATGAACGTTAAAAACATCACTATGGTAAGGATGATGGAAGGCCATAACAATTTCAAAGAGTGTAAAACATATTCTGAACGATTGGGGAAAAACACATTCAAAAAATAAATTTTACTAGAATCCTCATTCGGAAAAAATTGTTGCGTATAAAACTCCCTAGTTACTGGCCTTTTATCATTGTGACACGAAAATACAATTTTACCAGTTCTGTCGGTTATTACATAATGAAACGGCATCTCTACGCCATTATTATAAAGTTCTTGGCTCAAAAGTTCATCCAATAATACAAAATCTACACGCTTTTCAATTGGTTTTTGCGATGCATTATTTATCAGTTTAGCTGCTACTTGGTCAAATAAGGCTTTGGATCTTAAGAAACGTTCTTTATAAAGCTCATTTTGCGATTGGTTAGCTTTAGTAATCGATGTATTTCTGCCACTAAGTGATTTTATTTGAATCGATTCCTTAACAATTGCTGATTGATCCGTAACATAAGAGTGTTGAAATAGTAAGGAGTCGCTAGCGAGTAAAGCTTTAGCTCTTTTTGCATCGTCCGTTTCCCCATAAAATAACTCTTCTAAATAATCACGAACCTCCATTTCATCAATCGTTTTGATAACCTGATATAAGCTGCGCTTCACATTATCATCAAAACGTGCAAGAAAAATAGAAGAGGTCTGATTTATATAGCGCACTTGCAAAAGCAGCAATCCCGTAAAGGAAATTGCCATCAAAATAATCAAAATCCAAATATAACTCTTGCGCATACTGTTAATTTAGATAACAAAGATACTATAAGATTTACTATATAACTTAAAATTTTACAGTAATTTAACTTTAATTTTTTCACAAATGGGCACTAATTAACAAAAAACCTAACAAATAAAGCGTTTTAGATGGTTTTTTAACAAGGCAGTCAAATTTGAAAAGTGGTTTTTTCTAAAGCATCTTTTTAGCTAGAACGGAACCAACGAGCATCGGCAGGCAATAATTAATACACCACAAAAGGATTCCAGCGAAAGCCATACCAGCTTCATTGGTAGAAAAGGCAGAAAGAATAAGAATAGCGTATGAGCCACGAACCATCGCTTCAGAAAAAGCAAAAGACGGTGTGTAGGTAACCAAAAGATAGATGGTGGGGATAGAGAGTAACGCCTGAAAAGGTGTCAGCGAAACATCCATAAAGTGTAACATGGCGAAAAATTGAGTCGAAAAAATCAGATATCGAAAAGCAGAAAAAGCAAAAACTTTCCAAATATCTTGAAATGAAAAACGAACTAATCCATCGCCTAAAACAGTCAAGGATTTCCATGTAGAGTTTTGAAGTTTACTACAAAAGAGGGTGTAATTTCTAAAAACCCAAACACTCAATAGCATTAAAAGTAATAACGTAGCTCCGAAAAAAAACCACGACACGTACGACAAGTGAAACACCATTTGTGGCTGAGCTACAGGGAAATAAAAAAACGCAGCTAATAATCCAACAAGCGTTATAACAATCATTTGAGTTGCGCTACCAACAAAACCTAAAGCAACTGCTGATACAACCTGCTCTTTGGGAAGTAATAAAGCACGGGTTGGAAATTCGCCTAAGCGATTTGGAGTAAAAAACGCGCCAGTTTGACCTATCAAAACAGATTTAAAAGCAAAAGACAAAGAAATGGGTTGAATGCCTGATAGCAATTTACGCCATTTCAAAGCCTCACATAAAAGATTAAAAGGCAATAAAGAAAAAACGAGTAGTAAAAATAGATAATGTTCAAACGTAGCCAAACGAAAATGTAGGCCTAAAGCCTCATAATCATTAAATGTAACCAACTTATAACCCAAAAACAGATAGGCTAACAAAAATATCAACCATTTAATAGCTTTGCGGAAATAAGTTTGTCTATTCACCATTTATTTTTTAAACGAAAAATGTTTCTGAGAAAAATAACTAAAGAAAGTAGCAATAATCGTTGTGATAATATTTGCGAGTTCTGGTTGAATAAAGAGCACTTCAACGAACAATTTTAAACACACATAATTAATGACAATACAAGCACCTACAACCAAAAAATAGCGAAATAATTGGATACGCCCACGCAACGGAGATCCAGAGAAGCTAATGTGACGATTAAGCCAAAAACCAGTTAAAAAGATAATGGGAAATTTTAAAATAAAAGCAGCGATATGAGGAGTAAAAGCTATAAAGCCAAGATCGAAAACCTCTTTTTTAAAAACAAAATTATAAAAGAGAATGTATAAAATCCAGTCGAAAACCATATTGGTAGCGCCTGCAAAGCCATACCGAAAAAAAGATTCTGGCACTAATTTCTGAAAAGGTTTATAGAAGAAAGCGATTACTTTTAAAATCGCAGTTTCTGTAATACGTTCTATTTTTGTCATAGCGGCACTATCAAAAAAATGAGGTATACACATACCAAAAATTAAAATTAGTTTGGTAGAGTAAAATGAAATAACTACTTTTGCAACACTTGAAAAAAGCCCTTACAAAGGTAGTTATTTTTTCGTTTATTTTAATATTATCTTCAAAAATGCCAGACGACCCGTTACTATATGACATTAGTAAGAGCAAAAAAACACTTGGGACAACATTTCTTAAAAGATTTGTCGATAGCCCAACGTATAGCCGACAGTCTGCCGGAGGATTCTTCTTTACCCGTTCTTGAAATAGGTCCAGGCATGGGCGTATTAAGTCAGTTTTTACTCCAAAAAACCGATATTGAACTTGCAGCAGTAGAAATTGACCGTGAATCGGTTGCATATTTGCAGGTGAAATATCCCCAACTTCATGTGATAGAAGGTGATTTCCTAAAAATGGATCTTACACCTTTATTTGACGGAAAACAATTTGCCATCATTGGTAATTTTCCTTATAATATTTCGAGCCAAATATTTTTCCGTGTGCTTGAATATCGCGATCGCATTCCTTTCGCAGTCGGCATGATTCAAAAAGAAGTTGCCGAACGCATAGCCTCTCCACATGGCAATAAAACTTATGGTATAACCAGTGTTTTATTGCAAGCTTTCTTCACTATTAATTATTTATTTACGGTACACGAACATGTTTTTGACCCTCCTCCCAAGGTCAAATCGGCTGTGATTAGCCTCACGCGCAATAGCACCATGCAGCTCGACTGCGACGAGAAATTATTTGTACGTGTAGTAAAAACAGCCTTCAATCAACGACGAAAAACGCTTCGGAACTCTCTCAAACCAATACTTTTGACGGTAAGTTGTCCAGAGCCTATATTCGAAAAACGTCCAGAGCAACTGAGTGTTGCCGATTTTGTGACGTTAACCAACATGGTAGCCTTAAAATTGAATAATTAATCAGATTCAACCATCGTAAATTTCTCATTATGAGGGAATTTGTACCGTTAGAATCTTCAAATAAAATCTTATGTCAGAAATCCGTCTATTTTACCGCGAAAATAATCGGCTTAAAATATCCAAAAATATTGATTTGCTGAAGCAAATTCCACTCGAGAGTTTTTTGTGGATCGATTTAAATGACGTTCCTGAAGATGCAGAAAGTGAACTCGAACAATTTCTAAAAATCTACATCCAAGAGGAAGAAGAGATGGAGGAAATTGAAATTAGTTCGCGCTACATGGAAACGGAAGATACGTTGGTGGCGAACTCCAATTTTTTATTAGATAATTTTGAAGAAGAGCCCATTTCATTCATCGTAAAAAACCACATATTGGTTTCAGTACGAAGCCAAGAACTGCGTTCATTTAACGAAACAGTGAAAAAAATGTTCGCTAATCAGCGAAATTACCCTAATGGTTTTTACGTATTGGTAGCACTGCTCGAAACACGAGTTGAATATGATGCGGACATGATTGAAGATCTAGCGAAAGAGATTACACAATTAAGTAATCGACTAAAAACAGACGACGATGTGTCCGATGATATTTTAATTGCGATTAAAGAATTGCAAGAAAAAACAATGTTAATTCGTGAAAATATCATTGATAAACAACGCGTTTGCTCCAATATGTTGAAAAGTGAACTCTTTCCTAATGATGCTAAAACAAAATTGAGTATCATCATAAAAGACATTAACTCCTTATTTGAACACATTCGTTTTAGCTTCGATCGTTTGGAATATTTACAAGATACGTTTTTGGGTTTAGTAAATATACAACAAAATAAAATTATCAAAATTTTCACCATTGTATCGGTTATTTTCTTACCACCAACACTCATCGCTAGTATGTATGGCATGAATTTCGATGTGATGCCAGAATTACATTGGAAATATGGGTACATTTGGGCTATAGCACTCATGATACTGTTTGTAGCAGGCATTTTATGGTTTTTTAAACGTCGAAAATGGTTGTAATCAACAACGACACGCTATAAAAATGGCGAGTAATTTAAATTACTCGCCATTTTTATATCTCAATTTAGGAATCTCACTCTTTTTTCTATCATAAGTGTTGCGCTTTTACCCGTTTTAATCGGTGAAATAAAAGAAAAACAAAAGCAACACTCACAATTCCTAACCACCAACTGTGATGTGTACCGACAGTATCGATATCAAATTGCAAATAGCCATTGAAAGATAAGAAAAATAGAACTATAGCTAAGGCATTATTTACGAAATGAGCCAATATAGGCGCCCAAATCGAGCCAGTCAGGACAAAAAAATATCCAAGCATGCCACCGAGCAGAAAACGCGGTAAAAAGCCGTAAAACTGCAAATGAATAGCACTAAATATAAAAGCCGTAATCCAGATGGCATAATGGCGATTGAACTTCTCTCCCAACGTAGTTTGTAAAATACCACGAAAAAAAATCTCCTCGCCAAAAGCAGGTACAACAGCCATAACAAACAGATTGAAAACCAATCCTGTAATAGTTGATACAGATAAGAATTTATCCGTAATTAATTGAGATTGACTTTCCATTTGCTGCATCCAAACTTCAACTGAGTGTAGAAAATCGGGCAGCACAATTAAATCATTAAGTGATTTGAAAAGATTGACCGCAGGTATAGCCACTGGCATCACTAAAATAACGGCAAACCAAATAAAGGGTGACCGAATCGATGTAAATTTCAAATAAGTAACACCTTGACCCACAAAGTGTGCCAATAAAAAAGCGGGCAAAACAAAGGTAAAAACAGTCTGAACAAGTTGTAGCCATTTCATGACTACGATGTTATTAATATAATTTGCACACAGAAGAATAGCAACGGAGCTAAGAAATAACCCAGCGAAAGCAACCACAAAAATTAAAACTAATTTTGTAATTAAAGGCGATTTTATGTAACGAGCGGTAATCATTTGGATATAAAAAAACTTCCACTGCAAAGATAGCGGAAGTTTTTTAAATTTTGTAGGCTGTTTATTAAGCGCGTGGACGGGCTTCTTTCACTACTAAAGCACGGCCTTCATATTCGGTACCGTTCAATTTTTCAATTACTTGTTGAGCTGCAGCATCGTCAGGCATTTCCACAAAACTAAAACCTTTAGAACGACCTGTTTCACGATCCATAATTACTTTAACTGAAGTAATTTCACCATACTCTGCCA
>DATFIF010000189.1:0-3913 GCA_035270405.1 Paludibacteraceae bacterium
TGTTAAAAAAGGCATTTCGTTTGGACCACTGCCTGTCATTGCGTTCGATCAGGATCGTGGTTTACAGTACGGTGCTTTACTAAATTTGTACGATTTTGGCAATGGTTCCACGTATCCTCAACCACGTCAACAGTGGTACATTGAGGCATCGGCTTACACCAAAGGCGGACAAAAGTACGTCGTTACTTACGATACAAGACATTTGATTCCGTACGTTCGTATGTCGTTGGCTGCCAATGTGATGATTGAAAAAGCATTGGACTTTTATGGATTCAATGGCTACCAATCGTTTTACGATTTCGATAGTGTCACAGCGTTGAAAAATGAACTAAAGGATGACAATTATACTCGTACAACGCCTGCTAATCCTGAACACATGACCGCTTTTTATCGTGTCGATCGGCTTGTTCCAACGTTTAAAGCCGATTTCAGTGGTAGCATTTGGGATAAAAAATTGTTTTGGGAAGCGGGTTATCATTTCAGTTGGTTTCGTATGCAAAGTATTGATCAAGCGCGTGTGAATAAAGGGAAAGACAGCGTTTATATGTTTTCAGGACAAACGCTATTTGAAAAATATCAAGACTGGGGCGTGATTCCTGAAGATGAAGCCGGTGGCGGTTTTTCTAGCGCTTTACGTGTTGGACTTGTGTATGATACGCGCGATTTTGAAGCGGCTCCTAGCCGTGGTATTTGGGCAGATGCTCACGCGATAATCGCTCCTAAATTCTTAGGAACTACGCATCCTTATTACCGTTATTCGGCCACATTTCGTCACTATGTGCCGATTGTAAAAGACCAATTAACGTTTGCTTATCGTGTGGTTTATCAAGGTACTATGGGCAAATCTGCACCTTATTACGTGTTGCCGTACATTACCAATGTAGGTTTAAATTTCGACCGTGAAGGTTTTGGTGGCTACCGAACAACACGCGGTTTGTTGTTTGGCCGCTTGCAAGGATTAGACATTCTCGCTTGGAATAGCGAATTTCGTTGGAAATTTGTGAAGTTTCCATTATGGAATCAGAACGTGGCGTTAGGTTTGAGTGCTTTCTTCGATGGCGGTATGGTAACGCGTCCTTACGATATGTCGTACAATCCAGCACCAGGAACCGATACGCCAGCTTTGCGTAAATCCTACGATGATTATATGGCGTTGGGTACCAAAGAAACACCACACATGGCTGCCGGTGGCGGTTTGCGTATTATTATTAACCACAACTTTATTGTGGCGGTGGAATACGGTATGCCATTCAATCACCAAGATGGTGGCGGTAGTTTGTATATCAACACAGGTTATTTATTTTAAACGCTAAATTTCATAATATATAAAAATCCCGCTCTGAAATATCAAAGCGGGATTTTTTTGTGGGATTATGTGAACGCTGTTTAGCGTAATTTAGCGCCTAGTTTTTCTTCAAAATTGGCAATCAATTTTTGCATAATGCCGTCAATCTGTTTGTCGTTCAAGGTTTTTTCGTTGTCCTGAAGCGTGAAGTTCACCGCATACGATTTTTTACCAGCTTCGAGGTTTTTGCCTTCGTACACGTCAAAGAGATGAACTTTTTTCAAGAGTTTACGTTCGGTTTCACGAGCCAATTTCTCAACATCAGCAAATGTAATCTGTTTGTCGAGCAGCAGTGCTAAATCACGTTTTACGGCTGGGAATTTAGAAATCTCGTGGTAGGTTACTTTATGTTTAGCCGACTCTTTGAGCAACTGTTTCCATTGTAAATCGGCAAAATAAACTGGTGTGTTGATATCCAGAGTCTTTAACAGTTTTGGTTCAACCGCACCCATGGTCGCCAGTAATTTACCAGAAAGCGTGTAGATATTTAAACCTTCAGAAAAGAGATCGTTACTGAATTCAATAATCGTTGTTTTTTGTAGCTCGATGCCTAAACGTCGTAACACATTCTGTACGTGCGCTTTCAATTCGTAAAATGAGACTTTTTCTTCTGTGTGTAACCAACTTTGTAAGTTGCGTTTTCCGCAAAGCCATAATCCCACGTGATACTCTTCGGTATAAGGCGCTAATACGTTTTCAGCCGTGCGTTTGTCGCCATTATAGTGATAGCAATTACCAAATTCGTAAAACTTCAAATCGGCATTTTGGCGATTGATATTGTAGGCTATATTTTCCAAGCCACCAAACAGCAGCGTTTGACGCATCACATCCAAATCGTGACTCAAGGCGTTCATTAATTTCACGCAATTTTCGATAGGATAGGTTGCGAGTTTTTCGTAATAACTGCTTTTTGTTAATGAATTATTTAAAATCTCGTTGAAACCACAAGCGGTTAGTTGTTCCGAAATTTGATTTTCTAGTTTGTGACTATCGGGGCGTTGCGAATAACTGATGTTCGATTTTAACGAATCGCTAAATTCCACATTGTTATAACCATAAATTCGCATAATATCTTCAATCACGTCCACATCGCGCTGTACATCGACACGATAAGCAGGAATGCCAAGTTGATAAGTGCCATCTGTTTTTGATAAAATACGCATTTCCAATCCTTTGAAAATAGTTTCAATCGTATCAACAGGAATTTCTTTTCCAATTAATGCCGTAATTTTTTCTAACGTCACGTCGACGGTGAAATCTGCAATAGGAGTAGGGTAGACATCAATAATATCGCTCGAAATATCGCCGCCAGCCAACTCTTGAATGAGCAAAGCCACAGATTTCAAGACGTAAATTGTACTGTTTGGGTCAATGCCACGTTCGTAACGAAAACTTGCATCGGTATTTAATCCGTGACGACGAGCGGTTTTACGTATTGTTACAGGATTAAAATAGGCGCTTTCGATAAAAATGTTGGTTGTCTGTTCCGTTACACCCGAATCTTGACCGCCAAAAACACCCGCCATACACATCGGCTCTTCGGCATTGCATATCATTAAATCTTGATTTGATAATTTGCGTTCCACGCCATCAAGTGTTACAAATTTGGTGCCTTCACTGACTGTTTTGACTCTGATTTTACCACCTTTTATTTTATCAGCATCAAAGGCGTGTAAGGGTTGACCAAAGGCGTGAAGCGTATAATTAGTGGCATCTACAACATTATTAATAGGACGTATTCCAACACTATTTAAGCGATCTTGTAACCATTTTGGCGACTCTTTAACGTGAATATTGGAAATAGTTACGCCTGCATAACGTGGACAATCGTTGCTATTTTCGACGGTCACAGGAATGGTTAAATTTTTATGCGCTACGCGAAACGCATCAACGCTTGGTTTTGTTAAAGCAGTTGGTTGGTTGTGAACTGTAAAATAGGTCGCCGCATCGCGTGCAACTCCAAAATGTGATGCCGCATCGGCTCTATTTGGTGTGATGTCGACTTCTATCACTGTGTCGTCGTGAATTTCAAAATAATCTTTTGCTACCATTCCAACTTTTGTAGTTGCTGGTAATACCATAATGCCATCGTGACTTTTACCAACGCCAATTTCGTCTTCAGCGCAAATCATTCCAAGCGATTCTACGCCACGGATTTTTGAACGTTTGATGGTAAACGATTCGTCGCCCGAATACAACACTGTGCCAATAGTTGCTACAATTACTTTTTGTCCAGCAGCGACGTTTGATGCGCCACATACAATTTGTAACGACTCGCCTTCACCAATAGTTACTGTGGTAACGTGCAAGTGGTCAGAGTTTTCGTGTGGTTCGCACGTAAGTACTTCGCCCACGACTAATCCCTCTAATCCACCTTTAATGGTTTGTACGGTTTCTACGGCACCCACTTCCAATCCGATGGAAGTAAGTATTTTTCCAAGCTCAACAGGAGCTACTTCGGTGGCCAAATAAGTTTTCAGCCATTGGTAAGAAATATTCATGAAGTGATTAAATTTAGCATTTTATTCCGTTATTTTTTGCAGAAGGCAAAGGTACAAAAAAAATGTG
>DATFIF010000190.1:0-5400 GCA_035270405.1 Paludibacteraceae bacterium
GTGTGAGTGTCGAATCTGGCGTGTTATCGTCAGTTTTCTGAGTTGAAGTATAACCACAACTATAGAAAAGGAGTAGAAGAGCCGTGAAAAAAAATAGTTTTTGCATACCAAAGCGATTTAGCCTCGCAAAGATAACCATAAAAATGTAGACTAGAAAACGCCCCATCAACTTTATTTGGAGCTGTTTCACTAGATAACTAGTTACTGTTTTGTGTTATTGTCTCACTTTTATCTACAAAAAAAGAGATGCAACTTCTGTTACATCTCTTTCTGTATGTTAGCTGTGCTAAATTAATGAACTGCTTTAAAACTCATATCCAAACTTTTAACAGAGTGGGTGAGTGCGCCAACCGAAATAAAGTCCACACCACATTCGGCGTATTCGCGAAGCGTGTCGAACGTAATTCCACCTGACGATTCAGTTTCGTATTTACCACCAATGAGTTCTACTGCTTTTTTTGTGTCGGCTGGCGTAAAGTTATCCAACATGATGCGATCCACACCGCCTACAGCCATTACTTGGTTTATTTCGTCGAAATTACGCACTTCAATTTCGATTTTAAGATTTTTTCCTTTGGTGTTACAGTAATCCTTAGCGCGGTTAATGGCTTTGTCGATACCACCAGCAAAATCTACGTGATTATCTTTGAGCAGAATCATGTCGTATAGGCCAATGCGGTGATTGCAACCACCACCAATTTTTACGGCTTCTTTTTCGAGTAAACGTAAGCCTGGTGTCGTTTTTCGTGTGTCGAGTACGCGTGTTTTTGTACCTTCAAGCATTTTTACGTAGTCGGCGGTGCGAGTAGCCACGCCGCTCATCCGTTGCATGATGTTGAGCATTAAACGTTCCGTTTGTAACAACGATTGAATGCGACCTTCTACCACAAATACACGATCGCCAACTTTTACACGATCGCCGTCGTGCATAAATTGTGTCATGCGTAGTTCGGGGTCGAACAGGTGAAATACGCGCTTAGCTATCTCTATGCCAGCGAGTACGCCATTTTCTTTAATAATCAGTTGTGATTTTCCCTTTGCGTCGGCAGGAATGCACGAGAGGGTTGTGTGGTCTCCGTCGCCAATATCTTCGGCAAACCAGAGCTTAATAAGTTCGTCTAAATGATCAATCATTGGAACCTTCTATACGTAATTGTTGTACTAAATTTTTCTTTATCAGGAAGTAAACACGATAAGTGCCGTTGGTCGTTTCTAAATTTCCAATCACAAATTGAGCGTTTTCTTTGTCGCCTCGGTGCATGATGGTAAATTTAAGTGGTGGATTTTTCTTAAAGAAATCGGTGAGAATATTTTTTGTTTGCTGTTTAGTGAAAACGTTATTCGCGTTTTTGATAACGAGTTCTACGTTGTCGTTCAGATGTTCAGCAATAGCATCACTATAACCACTATTAAAGCCAGCAACGATATCCGGAATGGCATCGGCTTGTGCTTGTGCGGTAAGTGCTACTGTGAGCACTATGAGCGATAATAGATATTTAAGATTTTTCATAATTAGTCATTTTTTAGAAAAAATACTACTTGTTTAACAGCAAAAAACATACCAAAGGTGTATTTTATAAATAAGTCGTATTAAAGTTGGTTATTACTCTAAAAAAAACGAAATTTGCAAACGCATATACACAGCAAAGGTAATTTATTTTTTTGAAATACGAGAGGTGTTGTACGATTTTTGCATTATTTGATTGCGCCAGACATGAATCACTTGGTAGAAACTCATTGATATAAAGCTTTTTGTTGTATCTTTTTTATACATGACCTTATTTTATGTTCCGAACTTTATGAAATTTACGTTACTTTGGGTGGGAAAAACCACTACGAGCTATTTTAGAGAAGCAACCAACGAGTATGTGTCGCGGTTGAAGTTTTACATACCATTGGATGTGGTTACGATTCCTGATTTAAAACAAACAAAAACCTTGACACAACCACAACAGCGTGATAAAGAGGGTGAATTGATTTTGAAAGCTATCGAATCGACCGATTATCTGGTTTTGTTGGACGATAAAGGACGTCAGTTTACGTCTGTAGAATTTGCGCACTGGTTGGAACAACGCCAACATGCTTCGGTAAAGCGTTTAGTCTTTGTAATTGGTGGTTCTTATGGTTTTTCTCAGGCGGTTTATAATCGTGCGAATAGCCTCATTTCTATTTCAAAAATGACATTTTCGCATCAGATAATACGTCCTATTTTTGTAGAGCAACTTTATCGTGCCATGACGATTTTGAAAGGGGAGCCGTATCATCACGAAGAGAGTTTATGGACATTAAAAAAATGATTTATTCGGTTTTTAGATTCTAATTTATGACTCACAGACAGAAATTTTTAGCAATTTTAATTGCCTTATTTGTAGCAATTGGCTTGGGAGTATTGTTCGAGCAGTTGTACAAACAATCTGATAAACAGTCGCTACCGATTAAGCTATTTCAAAGCACATTGCTCAAAAAAGAGAAGCAAGCTGACGAAACAATGGCTGATTTGAAGCAGTTGCTCCTTCAGCAGAAGTGGGACGTTTTTCAGAAATTGGATCTGGCTAATCATTCCGATATTTCATATTATATTTTTAAGGCGCAAGATTTAATCTATTGGTCTGATAATAAGATTGATATAGCTAATTTTTCTATTGAAAATCAGCAAAAGAGTGAACAGTTTTGCCATCTGAACAATGCGTATGGCGTGACTAAAATTCTCCCTGTTGATAGTTTTCTCATTGTGTCGTTTATTAAGATTAAAGACGATTACAACCTAACCGATAGTAAATATGTCAAAAGTCGCTTTGCGCAAGGCTTTTTCATGGATAATCGCATTGTGGTGGAGCAGCAATTAGGAAAGTCAGAATCGGATAGTTGGGGACTTTATTCGCAAAAAGGCGACTATTTGTTCTCCTTGTCGAAAAATGGTGAAGTAGTCTTTCGTCGTGAATTTGCCTATTTAGGCACTTTTTTCTATGGCGTAGCCTTTATTCTCTTTTTTATCTTGTTCTATTTATTGGATTTTTGGTTTGGCGCAAAAATGCGTCAGCCACGTTATTTTCTCATCTCTTTTGGGGCGTTTGCGTTTATCACGTGGCTCTGTTTGTATTTTAATATTCCTGATCTACTATTCAGTTCCGATATTTTTTCACCTATTTATTACGCTTCGGGTGAATATATGTCGTCATTGGGGCATTTGATTATTATTAGTGTGGCCTTTTGTACGAGCATTGCCACGTTCTATTTTAAGATGACACTACCTTTTCTGCATACTAAATCTTCACGTCATTTGGTGTGGATTTCGCTCATGCAACTACTTT
Source organism: Paludibacteraceae bacterium (assembly GCA_035270405.1). GTDB lineage: Bacteria > Bacteroidota > Bacteroidia > Bacteroidales > Paludibacteraceae > W0P28-013. Next base: position 3,312 of record DATFIF010000190.1, read on the forward strand.
CATTGTTGTTTTTTGGACTTATTTTTTGGCTATTTCGTGATTTACTCTATAACTCTGGATTTGAATTAGCACTGTATCGCATCGAAAACGTGTCGATTTATTCTGTGATTGCCTTTTTCTTGATTATGACTTGGTTTCTTGCGTTCATTCTCTTTCGCGACAGATGTATAACGCTCTTGAAATATAGTTATAACTGGCATCAACTCACACTTTCCAATATCATAGTGGTGCTTTTGCTTATTGGTGCTGCTGCCTTGCTCGGTCGATTGGATCTATACAAAATCTTTTTGGGATATTTTTTGCTTTGTTTGACGGTCGATTCGTTACGTTACGTTACTAAACGTGCGCTTAATTTTTGGCATGTCGTTTTGTTGGTGTTTGTATTCACGAATTTTATTGTGTGGTATATGTACACACAAATTCAAGTGATTAAACGCGATAAATACGCCTTGGTGGCTGATAATATTGCTTTGGGAGAAGATAGTCATTTCGAGGTGTATGTACACAAATTACTTGAAGAAATTGAGACTCCTTTGCAGGAAGATCAGCACGTCGTTGCGTGGCTCGACAAGCACAAACCATCGTCACAAGACCGTATGATGAGCCATTTAACACAATCTTATTTTCATGATTATTGGAATAATTACGATGTGAAATTTTATGTGATTGACACCATCTCAGATGTGGGACATCGGTACGAAAATCAGATTAAAACAGGAGTTTTAGAGCAATTTACTAACCATTTTTATGCGAATCGGACCCAGCGAAATTCCTACGATTTCGTCGGTATTTTTGATTATACAATATCCGACGGCTCTGTTAAGCGTCTTTACATTGTACTGTTCAAGAAAAGTGGCATGGAAAATTATGGTTATCAGGATGTGTTGTTTGAGCCAGAAACGAGTCGTTTGAGTTTGTCGCTTTCGACGGTGCAATATGTGCATGGTGAAAAAGTTTTTAGTGCTGGTCGTTATACCTATCCTGACTTATTGGATGCAGAAAATTATTTGAAACATGGTAAAATAACCTATTACGATGGTTATGCTCATTATATTTTTCCTTATGCTGACGAAACGTATATTATTGTAGGTGAGCAACATCCAAAGCAATATTGGGCGTACATGCTCTTTTTTACCTATTTGTTCACGCTTTATTTGTTGGTCACTCTGGCTTTTTATATCTATTGGCTTAGAATATATCGTGATAAAAAGGTGAAAACTACGTTTCTATCGCAAGTGCAGCAATCGTTTATTACGTTTGTAGTCATTAGTTTAGCGGTTGTTTTTGCCATATCGGTCGTTTTTATTTATGGACAGTATAAAACCACTCAAAAGCAAGAACAGATTGATAAAACCAATTATGTGCGCACGGCGCTGCAAGAGTATTGGAGTCATGATAAAATGCAGCCAGGCATCTATACCGCCGATTTGAATTTTTTTATTCAAGACTTGTCTCAGATTTATAAAACTGATATTCACTTGTACAATGCGAGTGGGGAATTGTTGACAACTTCGCGCCCTTATATTTTCTCGAAAGGATTGACGAGTAAATTGATGAATCCACACATCTTTTTCCGAAGTGTAAACAAAGATCAAGTATTGTCTGAAAATTTAGGTTCACTCAACTATTTAACCTCTTATGCCGAGGTTTTGAATCGTGATAACGAACGGATTGGTTACATCAGTGTGCCGCTCTTTTTCAGTTCACAGGAGTTGAACAAAGAACTTTTTACTTTCTTAGCGATTTTTATCAATGTCTATTTTATATTTTTGATTTTGGCAGCTTTGGTGAGTGTATTGGTAAGCCGTCGCTTGTCACGTCCAATTAAAACGATTGAGCAGAAATTAAAAGCGATAAAATTGGGAAGGCGCAACGAAAAGATTGTGTACAGTCACAATAGTGAAAATGATGAAATAGGGATGTTGATCAATCAGTATAATTTGATGGTCGACGACTTATCTGAAAGTGCACAGCTCTTGGCTCAATCTGAACGCGAGTCTGCTTGGCGCGAAATGGCACGGCAGATTGCCCATGAAATAAAGAATCCATTGACACCGATGAAATTAACGATTCAACAGTTGCAGCGCAC
>DATFIF010000191.1:0-8583 GCA_035270405.1 Paludibacteraceae bacterium
TTTTAGATGAGCCTACAAACGATTTGGATATCGCCACACTCAATGTATTGGAAGACTATTTAATCAGTTTCAAAGGCTGCGTGATTGTGGTGAGCCACGACCGTTTTTTTATGGATAAGGTAGTGGACCATTTATTGGTATTCCAAGGCGATTGTAAGATAAAAGATTTCCCAGGGAATTATACCGATTATCGCGAATGGAACGCGCTAAAAGAAGCGGAAGAAACAGAATTAAAAAATAAAGCTGCCAGCTCTAAAAAAAGTGCCACTCCTGCAGAAAAACCGACGACAACAGACACCAAACAACGCAAGCTCACCTTCAACGAAAAACGTGAACTAGAAACATTAGAAACGGATATTCAGAGTTTGGAACAAGAACAACAAAGGCTTGAGGCACAACTATCGTCAGGATCACTCTCGACGGAAGAAATAATGACTCAATCTAAACGTTTTTCGGAAGTTTCAGCTTTACTAGATGAAAAAACCATGCGCTGGCTCGAATTAAGCGAGTTGGCTAATTAAGCAGACGTAGCGTTACGACGTTTCTGTAGTTTACGGTAAATATACACGTGATGTACCCGCTTTCACATACACCACCTCCTCTAACGTATGAACACCTTGCATACCGTTGGCTTGTAACGAACGATTAGAGGCTCCTTTTTGATGAATAAACGGAGCACCAGATTGCGTAATAGCAGCTTGGGTGGTCACTACTTCGCCATCAGGAAAAATAGTAGTGGCAGTTAATGTAGCAAACTTATTGGTAGATGTATTATTTTGAGTGACATTAACGGTAGCCTTATTTGAGACTAAATTAGATAACGAAAAACCTGTATTTTCACTCGTAAGCTCATAATTAACAGTCAACGTAGTATCAGGAACGTCTGTAGGGGTACTAGCTATTTCTATATCAGTAGCTGGAGTATCACACGTATAATAAAACCTTTCTGTAGTGATAGTACTTGCAGTTGGCGTAAACTCTTGGCTAGAAGCGGACATGGGGAATGTCATACTCAGCGGAGATAGTACCAGCGAACGTTCTACGGTGGTTTGTTTCGCCTTATGATATTTTTCAATAGTCAAATTACTGCCGCCGTTATTAACCATACTCCACGCACCTGTTCCCGAACATGTTATTCCACGAGTTCCAGTCCTCAAACGTTCACCAAAAATGGCCCAAGCAGTGGAAGTATTACTAACCTGAAGAGCATTACCACTACGAAGTAAATACTTTCCAGTTTGAAGATTTCGAAGAACCCAATTAGTGCCACTTGTTGATACAACCCACAAAGTATACTGTGCTGGAGTTGTAATAGAAGGCGCAACCGCAGTCCCATTGTCAGCGGACGCAGAGCCTAAATAATAGCTTCCAACTTGAATTGTAACGGTATCACCAGCAGTAAATGTAAATGCACTGGCTGTGATAGACACAAACCAAAATAAAGAGGCAAGACCAACCCCTAAAAACCTAAAATTTTTCATAATAATAATTTTATCGTAAAGGATAAAAAGAGTACTTTTACACACAATCAAGGAACTGAGAAAAAACCCTAAAAAAACGTGTTGAAGAGTTTTTAAAATCCCGATTTAAAAGGATAAAAAATCTCACAACCTTATTTGCAACAATTTACATTGCTAGTACAACAAAAAAAATAGAGGAAAAAAAACACCATTTTTGAGTAAGCCTCTTAAGCAATCTATAACAAAACTTAACCTCGCATGTTTCATAACATATTCAGAATGCAAAAATAGTTATTATATATAAGGTGTTTGTCCAGATTTTACAAAATCATTTGTCAGATTTTACAAAAAGTTTGTCGATTTGTGCAAAATGTATGTTTGTACAGTTTGCAACTGTAAAAATTAAGTTATTTTCAGTGTGTTTAACGAACGCAAATATTCGAAAAGTACAAAAATTAATTTCGGAAAATTTGATGTAAATTTGTAGCATAAAACTAAAAATAGATGGACATGGATGTAAAACCAGATTCTTCATGGAAATTAAAATTGGAAAACGAATTCGCAGCTCCCTACTTTGAACAATTAACTACGTTTGTACGAGAGGAGTATGAAACCCAACAGGTATTTCCACCAGCAGACTCTATTTTCAAGGCTTTTGATTTATGCCCTTTTGACGCTGTGAAGGTGGTCATCATTGGGCAAGATCCTTATCATGGACTAGGACAAGCGCACGGGCTTAGTTTCTCGGTAAACGAGGATGTTGCTATACCACCATCGCTGAGAAACATCTACCAAGAGATACGAACCGATTTAGGTATCGAGCCGTTAGCAAGCGGCGATTTGGAACGCTGGGCAAAACAGGGCGTTTTACTCTTAAATGCTACACTGACTGTTCGTGCCAATGAGGCGGGTTCTCATCAGAAAAAAGGGTGGGAAAAATTGACCGATAGTGCTATAAAAGCAGTTGCTGAAGATAAAGAACACGTGGTATTTCTACTATGGGGGAATCAGGCGCAACAAAAAGCACCACTCATTGATGCCAACAAACACCTTATATTAAAGAGCGTTCACCCTTCTCCCCTATCAGTTTATCGTGGATTTTTTGGCTGTAAACATTTTTCACAAACCAACAACTATCTAGAAAAAAATAGGTTAGAACCCATTGATTGGAGATAAATGACAAAAACTAAGCGGAGGCTCAAAAGAGCCTCCGCTTAGTTTATCTATATAAATAGGAAGTCTACTTATTATAACCTTTTAAGATACCACGAGCTGAATTTCTTACGAATAGCACGACCTCATCACGTTCTGGCGTTGCCGGAAAAGAAGTTTCAATTTTATCAACCGCCTGCGATACATTCATAGTCGATTGAAACATCATGTGGTAAATATCCTGAATGTTTTGAATTTGTTCGTTGGTATACCCACGACGACGTAATCCAATAGAATTCACACCAGCATACGATATTGGCTCACGAGCTGCTGTTATAAAAGGAGGAATGTCTTTATTTACTTTTGAGCCACCTTGCAACATCACATGTTTACCAATATGTGTAAACTGATGCACAAGAGAGCCGCCACCCAATATCGCATAATCGTCAATAACCACTTCACCAGCCAATTGCGTAGCATTCGCCATGATGATGTTATTTCCCAATATACAATCGTGAGCTACGTGAGCATAAGCCATTATCAAACAGTTATTTCCAATCACCGTTTTGCCTTTTGAGGCGGTGCCACGATGCACCGTCACACATTCGCGAATAACCGTATTATCGCCAATAATGGTATAAGTAGCTTCGCCAGCAAACTTCAAATCTTGAGGAACGGCACCAATAACAGCGCCAGGAAACACGACGCAATTTTTACCAATACGCGTATTTTCATAAATCGTCACATTCGGTCCAATGCGACTGCCTGCACCAATTTCTACATTTTTTTCTATTGTAACAAAAGGCTCAATCACTACATTGGGATGAATTTTTGCATCTGGGTGAATGTAAGCTAATGGTTGTGTCATAATATGTTATTAAATAATTATTTATTTTTTGCAATCTGTGCCGTCATTTCGGCTTCAGTAGCTATTTTACCTTGTACAAAAGCATATCCTTTGATATTGGCAATACCACGACGAACATCAGTCAGAAAAACAATTTTCATCACGAGCGTATCGCCAGGAACAACTTTTTGACGGAACTTGACATTATCTATTTTTAAAAAATAGGTTGAGTAATTTTTGGGGTCTTCTACTTGGCTTAACACCAATAATCCCGCACATTGCGCCATGGCTTCTACAATCAGTACACCGGGCATCACTGGTTCGTTCGGAAAATGTCCCAAAAAGTGCATTTCGTTCATCGTCACATTTTTGATTCCCACAATATAATCAGAACCCATTTCTACCACTTTATCGACTAACAAAAAAGGAAAACGGTGTGGCAATAACTCTTTAATCTGATTAATATCCATCAAAGTCATGGAATCCATCGTATAAACAGGAGGCAAAATCTCTTGACGTTTAATCTCTTTGCGAATAACTTTAGCCAATGCCGTATTCACACCATGACCAGGATGCATAGCAATCACTTTGCCTTTGATGGGTTTACCGATAAGCGCTAAATCGCCAATAACATCGAGCAATTTGTGACGTGCGGGTTCATTATTGAAGACTAGTTCAGTGTTCAAATAACCCAATGAATCTACTTCTGGACATGGTTGATTCATCAACTCTGCCAAGCGTTCCAATTCACCTTTCTCTGTTGGACGATCGTAAATTACAATCGCATTGTTCAAATCGCCACCTTTAATCAGGTTCATTTTCAAAAGCGGTTCCAATTCGCGTACAAACACAAAAGTACGACAAGGAGCAATTTCTGTTTGAAAATCATCCATCGTGTCGAGCACAGCAAACTGATTATTGAGCACTGGCGAATCGTAACCGACTAAAACTTGCACAGAGAACGAATCATCTGGCAATAAAGTGATGGACGATTCTTTATCTGGTGTTTCGTAAACAATTCGTTTCGTAACGACAAAATAGTCTTTATCTTTGGTTTGTTTTGCGATTCCAACTTTTACAATCTCATCGGCATATAATTTAGCGCTTCCATCCAAAATAGGAAATTCGGGCGCATTCACTTCCATCAGGCAGTTATCGATACCCATGGCATACAAAGCCGCCAAGGCATGTTCAACGGTACTCACCTGTACATCGCCAATTTTCAAAACGGTACCACGCGTAGTTTCCGAAACATGTTCTGCCAATGCAGGAATTTCTGGTGAATTTGGTAAATCAATACGTTTGATGATATAGCCAGTATTTTCTGGAGCAGGATTCAGCGTTAGCGTGATTTGCAAGCCGGTATGTAATCCTTTACCAGAAAGTGTAAATGGTGATTGTAGTGTCGTTTGTTTTGACATAATAAATTTGTTTTGGTTGTGGTTTATTTTGCTTTCATAGCCTCAATTTGACGCTCTAAATCATAGATTTTACGTTGTAAATCAGGCAATTGTTTTTGAATAACGGATAAACGGCGAAACGAGCCAACAGGCATGGCAGGATAACCTTGCCAAATTTGTCCAGCCTCTTTAATATGACTTGCGACTCCAGTTTGCGCACCAAACATAGAGCCATCAGCAATCGTTAAGTGACCGGCGATACCAACTTGTCCACCTAATACACAGCGTTTGCCAATTTTGGTAGAACCAGCGATGCCAGTTTGTGCTGCCAATGCAGAATCTTCGCCAATTTCCACATTGTGTGCGATTTGAATTAAATTATCAATTTTTACACCGCGACGAATCAACGTAGAACCCATAGTTGCACAATCAATAGTTGTATTTGCCCCCACTTCTACATCATCTTCAAGTTTGACGTTCCCAATTTGAGGAATTTTATGATAATGACCCTCTTCGTCAGGTGCAAAACCAAAGCCATCGGCGCCTAAAACAGCTCCTGCGTGAATGATACACCGTTTTCCAATTTGACAGTTTTCATAGAGAGAAACGTGTGCATAAATAACAGAATCGTCATCTATTACCACATTATCGTCCAAAAAAACGTGTGGATAGATTTTGACGTTATTGCCAATTTTAACATTGTTGCCAATACACGTGTATGCTCCAATGTACACATTTTCACCTATTTTGGCTGAATCCGCCATAACAACCGACGTATGAATTCCTGTTTTTTTAGGTTTCATAGAATCGACCAAGGTCAACAATTTCGCTAATGCTTGATAAGCACTAGCGACTTTAATCAACGTCGCCGAAATCGGCTGTTCAGGCACAAACGTGCTATCAACCAACACAATATCGGCTTGCGTCGTATAAATAAAATGGGTGTATTTAGGATTGGAAAGGAAGGTGAGTGTCCCAGGACGTCCATCCTCTATTTTTGAAAGTTCAGTAACTATAATCTCTTTATTTCCAACGACTTCACCTTGCAGGAAGTCGGCAATTTGCTGTGCTGAAAAAGTCATTCTAATCTATTTATTCGTTTATTTAGTGAAACCTGCGTATCTTTCAAACATACCAGTCTATGTTCCATAGACGCAATCGGATATAGAAACGTTGCATCCAATTTGCATTTATAGTGGAAATTTACACAAATAACATTTTTCCACACGATGGTTCAACAATGCGACATCTAAAATATCGGAAACCTGAGTCACATCTTTCACGGCGCCATCTTTTCCCAAAATCAGAATTTGAGCATCTGTAAAATCGTAAGTGCTTGTGGTAATTGTATGACTTTCAAAGAAATAAGACGCTTCGTGTTTGGTGATGTCAAAATGCTTCATATAGGTTGCCAACAAGGCATCGTGTTCCGATGCGCAAAAGGATTGACATTGCGATGTTTTAAACAGTTTGCGATCGATAAAATGACGACTCAACGTGGACAATACCACATCGGAATGTGACGCCCACACTTTTAAAGCAGACAAAATGTCAGAATCGTCTAAATTTACAAAGTGAGCTAACGTCAATGCCTCTTTATCAAACGTATCAGAGGTTATTTTTTGTGTTAAAAAATAGCGTAACGATGGAGTAGCAAAAAGTTGTTCGCCAGCCAAACTTAACTCTTTAGCACGACTCAAAATTTTAATCAACATCCGTTCCGCAGCTACAGCGGTCTTATGAAAATAGACTTGCCAATACATAAAACGTCGCGCAATCAAAAAATTCTCGATGGAATGGATACCTTTGGCAGCAATCACCAATTGATCATCATACACATCTAACATTTTTATCAAGCGAGCAGAACCAACTACACCTTCGGTCACACCGGTAAAAAAACTATCACGGCGTAAATAGTCCATTCTATCCATATCTAACTGGCTACTAACTAATTGATGCAAAAAACGTTTGGGATACTGATTTTGAAAAATACGAATTGCCGTGGTTAATTGTCCGCCCATTTCGTGGTTCATCTGTTGCATCAGCCGCAACGAAATTTGTTCGTGAGGAATTCCTTCCATCAACGTATGTTCAAGTGCGTGGGAAAATGGTCCATGACCGATATCGTGTAGTAAAATAGCTGCAGAAACTCCGTCAGCCTCTTCCGGTGTGATGTCGTGCCCATTTTGACGCAACTGCTTAATCGCCTCGTGCGTCAAATACATCGCACCCAACGAATGTTGAAAACGCGTGTGTTGCGCTCCCGGATAGACAAATGAAGTTAATCCGAGTTGTTTGATGCGTTGCAAGCGTTGGAATATAGGATGCTGAATGATATCGTAGAGAAAATCATTCGGAATAGTGATAAAACCAAAGACTGGGTCGTTAATTATTTTTCGCTTATTTTGCACCGTAAAAGCTATTTTAAAATGAGTGCAAAGATACATTTTTTTTAACAAATATTCTAGGGTTATGAAAAAATGCCAATTTGACTTCGCAAACGACACACAAAACAAACTGACACTAACTTCTATAATGGGTGTTTTCAGCAGTATCACTTACGACTATTTAATTATTTATTAGCGCTTTAAACACAAAGAAAAACAATCGTAAAGTAGTTCTAAAAGTAGCAACTTAAAATAATCGGGGGAAAATCTCTTTTAAAATAACTATTCATATAAAAAAAAAGGCTATATTTGCACGCTAAATTTAAAAACAAACTATACATTTATTAAATACTAAATTTTTACAACATGCAAAACAAAGGATTTATAAGATTTTTCGCAATTTCGTTGGCTTTAGTATGTCTATTTTACTTGTCATTTACCTTCGTCACAAACTATTGGGACAGAGAAGCAAAAGAGATAGCACAAGGCGACCGTCAGAAATATTACGAATATCTTGACGAAATTTCGGGCGAAGAAAAATGGTTCGGATTCACCTTGAAAGAGTGCCACGAAAAAGAAATTAACCTTGGACTTGACTTAAAAGGTGGTATGAACGTCACGTTAGAAGTTTCAGTTCCAGATATCCTGCGTGCACTCTCAGGTTACAACACGTCTAACATTTTCAATGAGGCGATTACCAACGCAAAAACTCGTCAAGCAACTTCTGGAACAGCTTTTCTGACTCTATTTTCAGAAGAGTTTACAAAGATTGATGCAAACGCAAAACTAGCGACTATTTTTAGCACGTATGAATTAAAAGACCGCGTTAAAATCACCTCTTCGAATGCAGAAGTTATGACTGTTTTGAAAGAAGAAGTGAATAGTGCTATCGACAACTCATTCAACGTATTACGCTCACGTATCGACCGTTTTGGTGTGGTTCAACCCAATATTCAACGTCTGGACGTGCAAGGTCGTATTTTAGTAGAGCTTCCTGGTATCAAAGAGCCAGAACGCGTACGTAAACTGTTGCAAGGTTCGGCTAATTTGGAATTTTGGGAAACTTATGATGCTGCTGAATTAACTGCTGTTTTAGCACAAGCAAATAACATTGTTCGCGACATCAAAAATGCACAAAAAGAAGACGCGCCAGCGACAACTGTAAAAACAGAAAAAGAGATCGAGGCGATTGCCACACCAACTACTGAAATTGATTCGTTGGCAGCCGCGTTGAAAGTAGATACAACTAACACAGAAGCTAACGAAGAACGTTTAGAAGAATTTAAAAAGAGTAATCCTCTTTTTGCCGTTCTTAATATGTATCAAGGACGTCGTGG
>DATFIF010000192.1:0-2253 GCA_035270405.1 Paludibacteraceae bacterium
TACAGTTTCGCCAATTAGATGTAGCACCTCAAATTCTGGTAGCAACTCCAGGACGCTTAATCGATTTAATTGACCGTGGGAAAGTAAAATTAGGTGATGTGCGTTACCTCGTACTCGACGAAGCCGACGAAATGTTGAATATGGGTTTTCAAGAAGATATCGAAAAGATTCTTCAACAAACACCAGAAGAACGTCGCACAATGTTGTTTTCGGCAACTATGCCTACGGAAATTGCACGCATTGCTAAAAAATATATGCATGATTCCACTGAAATTTCAGTCGGAACACGTAATGCAGGTGCCGAAAATGTGGATCACATTTATTACATGGTACAAGCTCGTCAGCGTTATTTGGCGCTCAAACGTATTGTCGATATGAATCCTGATATTTATGGGATCGTTTTTTGTCGTACGCGTCAAGAAACCAAAGATGTGGCGGAAAAGTTGATGGGCGATGGTTATAATGCTGATGCCTTGCACGGCGATTTGAGCCAACCACAACGCGATACGGTTATGAATAAATTTCGTTCAGGACATTTACAGCTGTTAGTTGCTACCGACGTGGCAGCTCGTGGTTTGGATGTCAACGATTTGACGCACGTTATCAATTACAATTTACCAGATGATGTGGAAATTTATACGCACCGAAGCGGTCGTACTGGTCGTGCCAATAAATCAGGGATTTCAGTTTCTATCATTCACTCTCGCGAACGTAATCGTATCCGTGATATCGAACGCATGATTAAAAAAACGTTCCGTCAGGAGACCATTCCTAATGGGATTGATATTTGTAAACGCCAATTGTTTCATTTGATTGAACGTATGGAAACGGTGGATATGAATTCGGGAGAAATAGAACCATTTATGCCACACGTGCTTTCCAAACTCGAATATCTATCGAAAGAGGAGATTATTCGTCGATTTGTGTCGTTGGAATTCAATCGCTTCTTGGATTATTATAAAAACGCAGAAGATTTGAATTTACCAGAACATCCTACTCGTGGTGGTGAACGCCGTGAAAGTCGTTCTGATCGCCCTGAAAGAGGCGGACGTGATAGCCGTGATGGCGGAGATCGTCGTAGTAGTGGTGGTGCAAAACGTGGACAGCGCGTACGTTTAAAATTGAATTTAGGTACGCGTGAAAATGCCACGACTCGTTCTGTTTTGAGTTCTATCAACGAAGTGACCAATGATAAATCAATTAGCATTGGCGATATTGAAATCACGCAAAAATTTACATTTTTTGATGTTTTTGCCGACCAAGCTGACCAAGTATTGAGCGCTTTTGCTGGCAAAGGTGGCTCATTAGAAGTTGGCGTGGTTGAAAGCCGCGACCGTGACGATAAACGTCCGTTCCGTGCTGACAGAAAACCAAGCCATCGTCGTGATTCTTCACGTGGAAGCGACCGTTCATATCCACGCAGTGGCGACCGTCCTGCTCGTCGTCGTGATAGCGGTAGCAGCTCGTCGAATGGTGATAAACCTTGGCGCAAGAGCCGCTAATAAACCTAAAAAATTCCCACTATAAATTTATGGTGGGGATTTTTTTTAGGTTCTAATGATTAGTTTTCAACTATCATAATTTGAACACGTGATAGGTGATTTATTAATTAAATGACCAACGTGTGAGAGTGGTATCACCAATTTTTCTTTCGATTACGAGATTAAGAATACTGTTGTTCACTACTTTGTAAGCAGTTACTTCATCCAACGTTAATGTTTTTCCATCATCAGCCAATTGCCAAGTTCCAGTTGTTGGTGTCGAACAACTATCTGTGATGACATACGTGTTGTCGGCTTTAAAATTCCATTTTTGAGTTCTCTCACAATCAGTTGAAACTTCCACACCCAATACGGTTTTAGATGTTAAATTCCAATTCCGTATAATCATGTTCACTTCTGTTGTCTCTTTTTCGCATGATGCAAACGCAAAACCCGAAAGTACAACCACTGCTAAAATCAACAAACTAAAATTCTTTTTCATGTTTTCTTGTTTTTAATTATTTAAGTAAAATACTTACACAAAGTAACGCCTTTCGTGAGAAAGATATCTTACACAATTCATTATAAAAGTTACATGATTCTCACTTAATAGCGATTTTAAAGGTTTATCGATAAGAGAAAATTGTGTTTGAATCTTATTCTCACTAGTTTCTAGCGACTCCGTTTTTTAATTGATAATGAGATTAAAAAAAACTAACCTCACAATTGACTTAAAAGATAGAACCAATTTTCGAAAATCCCTCTTTGAATG
>DATFIF010000193.1:0-9500 GCA_035270405.1 Paludibacteraceae bacterium
TCGTTGGAAAAAAAGGATAAATTTAAAGATTATCCTCAACATTGGATTTTATTGAATGAACCTGTAAACGATATTCACTCATTAATTTATTATAGTTTTGGGTTAATATCGTCAGGTGATAGTATGGCGCGTGAAGCTGCCTTATTGGGAGTACCTTCATACTATTTAGGCATCAGGTACTCAATGCCAGCCAATGCTGTTGCAGCAGACGTAGGGAGTTTAGACAATCAACAAACAATGAGTATAGAAAAGTGGATAGAAAAAACGTTATCTTCGCAAGAGAAAAAAACATTGTTACAAGAAGAAGTCCGAGCGTCGATAAACGCAAAATTTGTAGATATTAATCAGTATATGTACGATTTGGTTACTCAAGCGAATAAAGAATGAGAGATTTTACGCTTCAAAAATACCGTCAATTACTGTTGGCTCTGCAAAAAGCGGGCTATCAATTCTATACGTTGGAAACCTATTATCAGCAACGAGAAATTGGTTTTGAATGCAATAAATTTGTACTTTTGCGTCACGATGTGGATTTAAAAGCATCAAATTCGTTGGCTACGGCTCAAATTGAAGCTGAGTTAGGAATTTCTGCGAGTTACTATTTTAGAGTGGTACCACAAAGCAACCAACCAGCCATTATTAAAGCCATTGCCGATTTAGGACACGAAATTGGTTATCATTACGAAGATATGGCTCTGTGTGGTGGCGATGCGGTAAAAGCACGCAAACATTTTGAACAACAATTGACCCATTTTCGGCAGTTTTATCCTGTGAAAACCATTTGTATGCATGGCGCACCACAAAGTAAATTTGATGGAAAAGAGTTGTGGAAAACCAGCGATTATCGTACGTTTGGAATTATTGGTGAACCCTATTTTGATATCGATTATAGCGATGTGTTTTATTTGACGGATACGGGACGTCGTTGGGATGGTTTTCATGTGAGCGTGCGCGATAAAATACCAATGTATCAGGACGAATGGATTAAAAAAGGGTTGTTATTTCATGCTACCGACGATGTGATAACTGCGATTGCAAGTGGTCAATTACCTGAACATGTGTTAATAACGACTCATCCACAGCGTTGGACTGATAATTTAGGTGCTTGGGTAAGCGAATATCTATTGCAAACGCTTAAAAATCAAGTGAAAAGAGGTTTGATAGCGCGCAAACAACTACGAGAGTCGAAGTAAGACAGTAGTATTTTTTATTTCTTATAAGAAACAGTTTCATGTATAAACCAAAATTAAATCTTATCATACTTGACATCCTATTTTTTATGGTGTCGATTTTGGTTTTTTTTCTGACGAAAGATTATGCGATTGATTTCTTCTTTTTTCGTTATGGCTTCCCCTTAATAGTTATCACATCTATATGGTTGATCACAGGTTTTTTCTTCAAAAAATACCGTGCATTACGTCGCAAACGTTATTATGACTCTGCCTTTCAAACGTTTGCAACGGCTTTAGTTACATTAATCATTGTACTTCTTTGTTCTTATTTTGATTGGATTGATTTTTCCATTTTTCAATCCTTAGTGTTGGTGTGGGCTGTTTTATTACAAAATTTGGTTGTCATTGCTTTCCTGTATATGATTTTTTATGCGGTTTATCTTGATGAAGAGCCTAGACAATTTGACGAGCGCGAACCAGCCACATTAATTAAACCAGCCTATCGTTTGGAACCAGAATCCATCGAAAGTGTAGAACAAGCTATTCTGAATCAAACATCGCCTGGCGTATTAAATTTTTTGAATGAAAAAGCCGATTTGGGCAGTTCTAATACGTTGGTTTTAGCTACTACTACGTTGTTTAATGTCTCATCTTTACGCGCTTATCGTTACGATATGATTGTCAATTTGGTACGTTTAAATGACATACGTGGTATCAATAAAATATTCGCTGCTGCCAATGATAAGTTACCAGATCAGGGACATTTTATCTGCTGTTTTGAGACGAAATCAACCCGTAAAAAACGATTTCTGAAAAAATTCCCACCGATTATCAATTGGTTATTGTACACCGGTGATTTTATGGTCAAACGTATTTTACCTAAACTATATCTGACTAATCGCTTATATTATGATATAACTCAAGGTAAAAATCGTGTGTTATCGAATACGGAAGTGTTAGGACGGCTCTATTTTTGTGGATTTGAAGTGTTAGAAGAACGCTTAGTTGGAAATTTGACTTTTGTTTTGACTCGGCGTAAGCAGCAGCCAGACAAGCAGTTGAAGAAACGCTACGGACCGCTTATTAAATTGCGACGTATAGGAAAAAATAAAAAACAGTTCAATGTTTATAAAATGCGTACCATGCATCCGTATGCTGAATTTCTACAAGCGTATATGTTCGAGAAGAACAGTTTGCAAGAGGGCGGTAAAATTGCGAATGATATACGGGTAACGACCATTGGTAAATTTATGCGTGGTTGTTGGTTGGATGAGATTCCTATGTTTATCAATGTTTTTCGTGGTGATATGAAATTAGTGGGCGTTCGTCCGTTGAGTAATCACTACTTCAATTTGTACACGAAAGAGTTACAAGAGAAACGCACCAAATTCCGTCCCGGCTTATTACCACCATTTTATGCCGACATGCCTAAGACACTCGACGAAATTCAAGCTTCTGAAATGCGCTATTTGGAACTGTGCGAAAAACGCGGCTGTTTGATAACTGACACCATGTATGCTTGGAAAATTTTTGTCAATATTGTGTTTAAAAAGGCACGCAGTCATTAAAAGAATCAGTGACTGGTTTATGAACTGATTCAGCAAGTTTGGATTTTTAAAAGCGTAAAAGTAAATATAAGACGTTTAGCGTAGTAAAATTATGAGCACAGAACCGAAATTAACACCCATGATGCAACAGTTTTACGACATCAAGAATCAATATCCTGATGCCGTTTTGCTATTTCGGTGTGGCGACTTTTACGAAACTTATGCTAAAGATGCTATTTTAGCTTCCGATATTTTAGGAATAACCTTAACGAAACGGTCGAATAAAAATGCCGATGCCGTAGAGATGGCTGGTTTCCCACATCACGCTTTGGATACTTATCTACCAAAATTGGTGCGAGCTGGCTTGCGTGTGGCGATTTGTGATCAGTTGGAGGATCCAAAAACAGCGAAAGGTTTAGTGAAACGTGGTATCACGGAATTAGTTACGCCAGGTGTTTCCACCAATGATAACATCCTTGATACGAAGGAAAATAATTTTTTAGCGGCTGTTCATCTTGTAAAAAGTCAAGCCGGCGTGTCGTTTTTGGATATTTCCACGGGTGAATTTTTAACCGCTGAAGGAACGTTAGATTATGTAGAGAAACTATTGAATAGTTTTGCGCCGAAAGAAATTTTGTACGAGCATGGCAAACGTAAAGAGTTTGAAACTGCTTTTGGGTCAAAATTTCACACACAAGAACAAGATGATTGGGTTTTTACGTTCGATGCAGCCAATGATCGTTTGCTCAAACATTTTGAAGTCCAAAATCTCAAAGGATTTGGTATTGACACGTTGGATTTGGGAATTATTGCTTCAGGTGCCATTTTATATTACCTCGACTTGACGCATCACAAGCAAATTAGTCATATTACTCATTTAGCACGTATTGAGGCGGAACGCTATGTGTGGCTCGATAAGTTTACGGTGCGTAATTTAGAGTTATTTGGTTCGTATAATGAAAATGCGCACACGTTATGCTCTGTTATTGATAAGACGATAACGCCTATGGGAAGTCGATTAATTCGTCGCTGGTTGGCTTTTCCGCTCAAAGATGTACAGCCGATTAACGATCGTTTAAGTGTCGTTTCGCATTTTTTTAAATATCCCGAACAAAAATTCGTATTGAGCGATTGGCTGGCTACGATTGGAGATTTGGAACGTCTATCCTCTAAAGTTGCTGTTGGTCGTATTACGCCGCGTGAAGTGGGGCAGTTGCGTGTGGCTTTGTCGGCCATAGAACCTATCAAACAGATATGTTCGGAGAGTGATAATAGTGTCTTACAACGTTTTGGAGAACAGTTGAACGCGTGCGGCATTATTCGCGACCGCATTGCTCATCAATTATCCGATAATCCGCCAATGTTACTTAATCGTGGAAATGTGATTGCTGATGGCGTCCATGAAGAACTTGACGAATTGCGCCGTATTGCCTATTCTGGTAAAGATTATTTACTCCACATTCAACAGCGCGAAAGTGCACAAACAGGTATTCCAAGCCTCAAGATTAGCTACAATAATGTGTTTGGTTATTACATAGAAGTACGTAATACACATAAAGATAAGGTTCCTGAAACGTGGATACGTAAGCAAACGCTTGTGAATGCGGAACGTTATATTACAGAGGAACTTAAGGTTTACGAAGAAAAGATACTCGGAGCCGAAGAACATATCTTCGCACTTGAAACAAAGATTTTTGGAGACCTTGTGATGGCGATTATGGAATACATTCCAGCCATTCAATTAAATTGCAGTATTTTGTCACAATTAGATTGTTTGTTGTCTTTCACACGTGTATCGGAAGAGAATAAATACCACTGTCCAATAATCACGGAAGAAGATGCGATTGATATTAAACAAGGTCGTCATCCAGTTATTGAACAGCAGTTGCCAATTGGCGAAAGTTACGTGCCCAACGATGTGTATTTGGATTCTGAAAAACAACAAATTATCATTATCACAGGACCGAATATGGCTGGTAAGTCCGCTTTGTTACGCCAAACAGCACTTATTGTACTGTTGGCGCAAATTGGTTGTTATGTTCCAGCCGAAAGTGCTACGATTGGTGTTGTTGATAAAATATTTACACGTGTTGGTGCGAGTGATAATATTTCGGTAGGCGAATCTACGTTTATGGTAGAAATGAATGAAGCTGCCAGTATTTTGAATAATATTTCGCACCACAGTCTTATTTTATTTGATGAATTAGGGCGTGGAACGAGCACGTATGACGGAATCTCTATTGCTTGGGCTATTATCGAATATATTCACGAAAGACCAAATTGTAGAGCAAAAACGCTATTTGCCACTCATTATCATGAGTTGAACGAAATGGAAAAATCTTATTCGCGCATTCAAAACTACAACGTGTCAGTGAAGGAACTCGAAAAGAAGGTTATTTTTCTACGAAAGTTAGTGAAAGGCGGTAGTGAACATAGTTTTGGAATTCATGTCGCCAAAATGGCGGGCATGCCAAAATCCATTGTTGCTCGTGCTGATGATATTTTGTCGCAACTCGAATCAGATAATCGACAATCGGTGGTGGCGGGTAAAAACTTGGATCAAGTGGCGCAACGCGAAGGCATGCAGTTGAGTTTTTTTCAGTTGGACGATCCCGTGCTTATTCAAGTGCGTGACGAAATAAGAAATGCGGATTTGAATAACTTAACGCCGATTGAAGCCTTGAATAAATTAAATGAGATAAAACGCATTATTACAGGTAAATAGAACCTGTTATTTCAACTAAAAAAAGAACCTAAAAAAGGTTCTTTTTTTTGGAATATTACTGCTGCTTAGGCGATTGATTTGATATAAGCTCTACGACGTTTATGTTGTATTTTGTCGTATTCTTCAAAGTTGGCTTGACTCTTATTATTGGTCTCTAAAATAGAGGTAGTTTCTGCATATTTTACGCCATATTTTACGAAATGCTTCGCTGTATCGTAAAAGAAGAGGGCATTGATTCCTTTATTTTGATAATCAGGACGAACAGCAATGAGTAACATGTCAAAATACTCCATATTCTTTTTAGCTTTCAACGCTTTTAAGATGTGAAACCAACCCAAAGGGAAAAGTTTACCTTTACATTTACGTAGTGCATCCGAAATATCGGGCATACCCAAACCAACACCCACAATTTCTTTCATCTCATTGATAACAATCGTTACAAAATCGAAATTTAACAACGGGAAATACATGTTACTGTAATACGTTTTTTGTTTGTCAGTAAGCGGTTGGTAGTTGTACAATGATTGATAGGCTTGGTCTACCACATCTAAATACTCATTATTTGGATAGTATTTTTTGAGTTCTTTAATGGATTTAATTTTGTGGATTTCCAGCTTACTTTTTTCCATAACAACTTTAGCGAGTCTTTTCATGCGTGGAGGCACTTCGTCAGGCATAGTTAAACGGTATTCAATCCAATCAATCTCTTTTTGTAGACCAAATGCTTCGAAATGTTGTTCGTAGTAAGGGTAGTTGTACAAACTTGCCATGGGCGAACTGTAATCAAATCCTTCAATTAAAAGACCTTGGTGATCGAAATCTGTAAAACCCACAGGACCATTCATTTCGTTCATTCCGTGAGCTTTTCCCCATATTTGAACAGCTTCTAAAAGCGCTTTTGACACATTCAAGTCATCAATAAAATCGATCCAACCAAAACGTAGTCGTTTGTTTTCCCATTTTTCATTTGCTTTGTGATTGATGATACCAACGATTCGTCCCACAATTTCGCCTTTTTGGTAAGCTAAATAAATGATGTGATCGCTTATTTCATGTGCTGGATTTTTCTTTTTGTCAAACGAATTGATTTCGTCAAAAATCAGAGGAGGGCAGAAATATGGATTTCCTTTAAATAAGTCTATTCCAAAGTTGATAAATTTCTTGAGTTCTTTTTTAGTGGTAACTTCTTTAATTTCAATGGTCATGATGAGTAGGGTTAAGTATCTGTGATTATTAGAACAGAGGTTTCAATCAAAAATAATCCGTTATGTTAGTAAACAAAACGGATTATTGATAGGTTTATTTTATGGAAAGCTATTATTGTTTAAGCGCCTTTATTGTTCCTATAACATCAGCTGAGCCAAAAACGGAGCTACCAGCCACCAAACAATCGGCTCCAGCAGCGAAAAGTAGTTTAGAGTTATCGGTATTGACGCCGCCATCCACTTGAATCAGAGCTTTGGAACCACGACGTTCAATCAATGCGCGTAGGCGCTCTATTTTGTTATACGTGTTAGGAATAAAATTTTGTCCTCCAAAACCAGGATTTACGGACATAAGCAAAACCATATCAACATCGCCAATAATATCTTCGAGTAGTTCTACTGGCGTGTGCGGGTTGAGTGTGACGCCAGCTTGCATGCCAGCGGCATGAATGCGTTGTATGGTGCGATGTAAGTGCGTACAAGCTTCGTAATGTACGTTCATCATAATCGCGCCAGTGGCTTTTACTTCATCAATAAATTTATCAGGCTCCACAATCATCAAATGGACATCTAGTGGTTTTTTGCTCAATTTCGTAACGTATTTCAATACGGGGAAACCAAATGAAATGTTAGGAACAAATACACCATCCATCACATCGATATGAAGCCAATCGGCATCGCTTTGGTTGATAAGATTAATATCCTGTTCCAAATGGCCAAAATCGGCTGATAATAACGATGGAGCAATCATTTTTTTCATAGTTTCACAAGTTTTATAGGATAAATTCAGTTACAAAAATAGTAAAAATATATGGATTGTAAAAATGTGGTACGAAGAGAAAAAAAATAAGCGGTTTCATTTTGTTGAAACCGCTTATTTAAAGATTTAATTCATAATGAATTGCAAAATATCACCGCTGACTAATGTTTCGACGTGGTAAGCTGAAGCAAATGCTAAAATAGTTTGAAGTGTTTTCTTTTGGGGCTGAAGCTTACGGGTGATTTCGTCGTTTTTTTGATTTGGAGTAAAAGTTTTCATCATAGGCAACTAATAAATTATATTTACCTATAAAACGTCTAGTTGGTTGTATTATTGTGTGGAAATATGTTTAAGCTATTTTTTCAAAATCTGACAATAAATCTCTCTCCGTGGCCAACTTACGTAAATTTAAAATAGCATAACGCATGCGCCCTAACGCAGTGTTGATACTAATATCTTCAAGCACGGCTATCTCTTTGAAACTCAAATCTTTGTAAAATCTCATTTCGACAATGGTACGTTGATTTTCAGGGAGTAAATCCAATAATTTAACCATATCATTGAGCGTTTCCTCGTACACCATCGTGTCTTGAATATTATCGTCGTACAGTTTGGCATTGTTTAAAACATCATAATCAGGATTATCATCGTTCGAAAATGTATTTTCACTTCCTTCGCGACGATAGTGGTCTATCACTAAATTGTGGGCAATACGCGACGTCCACGCAAAAAATTTGCCTGAATCTGTGTATCGACCTTTTTTGATGTTGGTGATGACTTTAATAAACGTTTCTTGAAAAATGTCCTCTGTGAGATCGCGATTACGTGTTATATTGAAAATATAACCAAATAAGCGGTCTTTGTGACGTAATAGGAGAACCTCAAACGCTTTATTGTTGCCTTGCTCGTAACTTTTGACCAATTGTTCGTCGGTCAAAGATTGTAGTAGTTTCATTACCTTGTTATTTAGTGAATCAAAGTAAGAATGTTACGATAGGCGTTTGGGTTTAGTGATAAATAAATAGTTTTACGTGGCAAAGATAAGGGATTTATAGTAATATCGCAACTTTTTAAAGAAAAATTGTTTTTCCTCTCTCGAAATTTACTTATCTGTTGTTAGCGATTACCATTTGTATTACCTTTGTGCATCATAAATATATACGTGCTATGAAGAAAAATTGGGCTTGGCGTTTTCTGGAATTCAGTGGTTGGCATATCGCAAACAAGGTAGAATTACCTGCAAAAAGTGTTATTTGCGTGGCACCTCACACGAGTAATTGGGATTTTTATTATGGGATGCTGTTTAAAAAAGCAGTGCATATGGAAGCTTATTTCTTTATGAAGAAAGAGTGGTTTAAGTTTCCTTTAGACATAGTGATGCGTTCTTTGGGTGGTATTCCTGTGGATAGAAGCAAGAAAAACTCTCTCACCGACCAGATGGCTGAGGAATTTTCGAAACACACTATTTTCAATATTGCTATCACGCCTGAAGGCACACGAAAACATACAAAAGATTGGAAAAGAGGGTTTTACGTTATTGCTAAAAAAGCGGGCGTTCCGATTGTGTTAACCTATATCGATTTTACTAAACGAGAAATTGGTTATGGTAAGATATTTCACCCAACTGATGATATCGAAGCCGACATGTTAGAAATCAAAAATTTTTATAAAGATTTCAAAGGTAAAATTCCAGAAAATTATGGTGGTTAATTTTACGTTCAATATACCTATAAAAAAAAGCAAGTTGAATAACTTGCGTTTTTTTTATAGGATAACTTTAATTAATCAGTAACTCCCAATTTTTCTGCAATCTTTTCTGCACAAAGTTCACCATCCATCGCCGATGAAGTAATGCCGCCAGCATAACCAGAACCTTCGCCGCACGGATAGAGTCCTTTTATTTCAATATGTTCGAACGTTTCAGGATTGCGTGGAATGCGAATTGGTGAAGATGAACGGCTTTCAACTCCCACAATGACCGCTTCGTTAGTCAAAAATCCACGCATTTTCTGATCAAAGGCTTTAAATCCTTCTTGCAGGCGTTTTCGAATGCGTTTTGGTAGCCATGTATGTAGAGGCGAAGACACAATA
>DATFIF010000194.1:0-4058 GCA_035270405.1 Paludibacteraceae bacterium
GCAAAGAAAATAAAAAAAGAAGTGCCTGCGCCGATGCGTGTGGAATACGGAGTTGAAAACAGAGGAACAAAACTCGAAATAAGTTTTGAAAAAGGAAAAGAGTACAACCATCCACTTTTCGCGATTTGGTTGGCTGACGAAAATGGAAAATTTATTCAAACACTTTATGTATCAGAAAGTATCGGCAAGGGGCTTTTTCTACATGGAAACCGTAAAACAGGAACGTGGTTGCCGGGTGAAATTCAACGACCTGCTGCGCTTCCTTATTGGGTGCATCAGCGTAATGTGACGAATGAAAACGGTGGGTTATTGCCCACTCCAAAATCTCCAGTAGTCGATGCTTGCACTGGAGCAACGCCAAAAAACTCTTTTTTCCTCGACGTAACAACCGAAGATTTATTACAAGGTAACTATAAGGTCATGTTCGAACTCAATCAATCGTGGGATTGGAACGAATATTGGTTCAACGCCAAATATCCTGACGATAAAGAGTATAAGACGTCGAGTCAGCCAGCTTTGGTTTATTGTGCCGACATTGAAAGCGGCAATTTTCAGCCAGTTGAATTTAAAGCTGTTGGACACAGTCATTACTCTGGAAAAGATGGAAATCTCAACAAAGAATTGAATACGTTGACCACAGCATTGAAAATAGCCCGTAAAATATCGGTGAGAATCGTTAATTAATCGGAGGAGTTATAAAAAACAGGACAGGAAAGTGAAATCACTTTCCTGCTTTATTTTTTTTACAAGCAGTTTTGTGCAAAATTGCCAACTATATAAATCTTGTTTTTATGTTTAATAGAAAATAATGACATCAAATGGCATTATTACTGCTATTCACGCGTTGAAATGTTAAACATTTCTAAATAAACTTTTTTTAACGCATTTAAACGCTTAATTTTAACATAAAAAGCTATTTTTGTAATCGAATTTATATAAAACGAGTATAATCCATTAGAAATATTTATCATCATGAATCAAGTAGTTGATATCCGAGAATTAAATGAACGTATTGAACGTCAAAGTGCTTTTGTTGATGCATTAGTAATGGGGATGAACCAAACAATTATTGGTCAGAAACATTTAATTGAGTCTTTACTCATTGGTCTGTTGTCCGATGGACACATTTTGCTTGAAGGTGTGCCAGGTTTGGCAAAAACGTTGGCTATCAAAACTCTTGCGCAATTGATTGATGCCGATTTTAGTCGTATTCAGTTTACGCCAGATTTGCTACCGGCTGATGTTGTTGGAACGTTGATTTACAGTCAGAAAAAAGAGGAGTTTTCGATCAAGAAAGGTCCTGTTTTTGCTAATTTTGTATTGGCTGATGAGATTAATCGTGCTCCAGCAAAAGTGCAAAGTGCTTTACTGGAAGCGATGCAAGAGCGCCAAGTGACTATTGGTGATGAGACGTTTAAGTTGCCAGCACCATTTTTAGTGATGGCTACTCAAAATCCTATTGAGCAAGAAGGAACTTATCCGCTGCCCGAAGCGCAAGTCGATCGTTTTATGTTGAAAGTGGTTGTCAACTATCCACAAAAAGAGGAAGAGCGATTAATTCTTCGTCAGAATATGGTTGAAGCAAAGGCTCCAGGCAAACCAATAGTAAATTTACAAGAGATTTTGGCAGCACGCAATGTGGTTCGTGAAGTTTACATGGATGAAAAAATAGAACGCTACATCATTGATATTGTTTTTGCCACACGTACGCCCGAAGAGTATGGTTTGAAAACCTTAAAGAGTATGATCTCTTTTGGTGGATCGCCTCGTGCTTCTATCAACTTGGCTTTGGCGGCTCGTGCTTATGCGTTTATCAAACGTCGTGGTTATGTCATTCCAGAAGATGTGCGCGCCGTGGCTTATGACGTATTACGTCATCGTATTGGCTTGAGTTATGAAGCAGAAGCCAATAATTTGACATCAGAAGAGATTATTAGTGAAATTTTGAATGCGGTTGAAGTGCCTTAAATCTTTACTATCAGAGTGGGCAAGGAATTTTCATGAGATTACTTTAATTGATTACTATTTTGGAAACCAGCGAATTATTACAAAAAGTCCGTCGTGTCGAGATAAAAACCCGTGGTTTATCGCGCAATATTTTTGCAGGCGAATATCATTCGGCGTTTAAAGGGCGTGGAATGACCTTTTCTGAGGTTCGTGAGTATCAATATGGCGATGATGTACGCACCATTGATTGGAATGTGACGGCTCGTTTTCAACATCCTTATGTAAAAATATTCGAGGAAGAACGAGAAATGACTGTGATGCTGATTATCGACGTGTCGGCGAGCCAAGATTTTGGTTCTGGCGATGCTTTCAAACGCGATATCATGACCGAAATGGCGGCAACATTAGCGTTTTCTGCCATTCAGAATAACGATAAAATAGGTGTTATTTTCTTTTCAGATAAGATTGAAAAATTTATACCGCCGCAAAAAGGGCGCAAACATATTTTGTATATCATTCGTGAACTGATTGATTTTAAGCCTGAAAGCAACAAAACAGATATTGGTTTAGCGATGAAATATTTTACCAATGTCATTAAAAAACGATGCACAGCTTTTCTTATTTCTGATTTTTTAGATTCAAAAAATTATGATGACGAACTAATTATTGCTAATCGTAAACACGATGTGATTGCTCTCCAAGTGTATGATAAACGTGAAACAGAATTGCCTCCTGTCGGTTTGATGAAGGTGAAAGATGCTGAAACTGGCGAACGTCTTTGGATTGATACCGATGATCGTCGCTGGCGTATGCAGTACAAGAATTTATGGAATGAGAATCATCTTAAACTGCAACATCTTATGGTTAAGGCGGGTATTGATTCTATGGCTATTGACGTTAGTGAAGATGATTATATTAAAGCATTGATAGGATTGTTTAAACAAAGAGGAAAAGCGTAATATGAAATTGAAACAACTTATTACAGTTTGTCTAGTGTCTGTTTTGACATTATCCCTGTCGGCACAAACCTTTTCTGTGTCAGCAGTTATTGACTCTACCATTTTATTTGTGGGCGAGCAGACGAAATTGACTTTTGAATGGTCACAGCCTAAAGGTGTAAAAATTCAATCCCCTTTTTTTTCTGATACGTTAGTTTCTGGTCTTGAAATCGTGGAACGGCTACCTATTGATACGCTGAAAAATGACGACGCTAGTTTGCTTATCAAACAAAGTTATTTGCTCACAGCATTCGATTCGGCACTTTTTTTTATTCCTCCACAACGCTTTATTTTAGGCACAGATACTCAATATTCGAATCCGTTAGCGCTCAAAATACTCTCTATTCCAGTAGATACCACGCAAAAAGCAATTGCGGATATAAAACCAGTCTATAAACCTCCTTTTAATTGGCCTTTATTTTGGAATAGTGTGTTAATCTTGCTTTTAGTTGTCGGTTTTATCTTTTTGGGTGTGTGGCTTTATCGACGCTACAAAAAACATCATATAGAAAAGAGTGAAACGCAGATAATAGTTGATGCACGTCCTGCTTATGAAATTGCTTTGGAACGTTTAGATGCGATTCGTCAAGAAAAAATGTGGCAAAAAGGTCGACCTAAAGAGTATCACACTCAGTTGACTGATGTGTTGCGTGATTATTTACATCGTCGGTTTGGTATCAATGCTTCTGAACAAACTTCGGGCGAAATGCTTGCTGCTATTCAGCCCGAATTAAAGAAGAAAAAAGAGTCATTTGTCTCATTGCAGGGCATATTACAAGTAGCAGATTTAGTAAAATTTGCAAAATATCACCCGTTGATAGAGGAAGACGAAAAAAGTTTGTTGCGTGCTTATAGTTTTGTAGAAGATACGAAAGAAGACGTGAGCGACGTAGTCGTGCCCAGTGACAAGTTAACGAATGAACAACCATAAGCGAAGTTATGAAATTTAATAATCCTGAATATTTATGGTTACTGTTGATTTTAATACCACTTATTTTGTGGTATATTTTCAAGCAGTTTAAGTCGGATGCCAGTATGCAAATTTCGACTACGGAACCGTTTTCAAAAATGCCCAAAAGTCACAAACATTATTTGTTTCACTTACTCTTTTTG
>DATFIF010000195.1:0-2595 GCA_035270405.1 Paludibacteraceae bacterium
GACACTATGGTAGAAACACTTACTTCAGAACCTTACACGTTAGAAGGAAGTTCTTTCCTATACTATTCAACCTATTATGGTTACGCTTCCTATGACTCAAATTATGAAAATAACGCAGATATTTTTATTGATGCTACTATAACAGAACCGATTCACAAAACAGCTCAAGGATATAGTTCTGGTAAAATAAATCTCAAGGCGACCAATGATGCCAATCAAGAAATGGAAACGACGGCAGAATTTTATCGACAAAACCCCGTCGCCTACAAAGTAAAAATCACTTATAAAGGAGTTACAGAAAGTTGGGTTTACTAAAAAAACAGGGTTGTGGAATTTCTTCCACAACCCTGTTTTTTTCCTTCAATACAAATTCAATCAAATAACTCCTTGTGCCAACATTGCTTTAGCTACTTTCAAGAAACCAGCCACATTCGCGCCTTTTACATAATTGATATAACCACTAGCATCTTTACCACTCTTCACACATTGTGAATGAATATCGCTCATAATTTGATGTAATCGTTGATCAACTTCCTCGGCTGCCCAACTAATATGCATCGCATTTTGAGTCATTTCCAAACCCGAAGTAGCTACGCCACCAGCATTTACCGCTTTACCTGGCGCAAATAAAATTTTATGTTCGATAAATAGATCAATGGCTTCTGTGGTGCATCCCATATTAGAAACTTCAGCAACACACAAAACATGGTTGGCCAATAACATTTTCGCATCAACGAGACTCAACTCATTTTGTGTGGCACAAGGCAAAGCTACATCCACTTTCACTTCCCATGGTTTTTTACCAGCTACAAATTTAGCTCCGAACTGCTCTGCGTAAGGTTCGACCACATCGTTGCAGGTGGCACGTAACTCCAACATATAGGCAATTTTTTCACCTGAAATTCCGTTTTCATCATAAATATAACCATCAGGACCCGAAATAGTAACTACTTTGGCGCCTAACTCTGTCGCTTTCATCACAGCACCCCAAGCCACGTTACCAAATCCAGACACCGAAACGGTTTTTCCTTTCAGACTATGACCTGCATTTTCAAGCATTTGTTGAACAAAATACAACGCTCCAAATCCAGTAGCTTCTGGGCGAACCAACGAACCACCAAACTCCAAACCCTTGCCTGTGAGCACGCCTGTATTTTCACGAGCCAATTTTTTATACATTCCGTACAAATAACCAACTTCGCGTGCACCAACACCAATATCACCAGCAGGGATATCCGTATCGGGACCAATTTGACGCCACAATTCCAACATAAATGCTTGACAAAAACGCATCACTTCGGCATCTGATTTTCCTTTTGGATTAAAATCGGAACCTCCTTTTCCACCGCCCATTGGCAAAGTGGTTAACGCATTTTTAAATGTTTGTTCAAAACCTAAAAATTTCAAAATTGATAAATTGACAGATGGGTGAAAACGCAAACCACCTTTATAAGGTCCAATGGCATTATTAAATTGCACACGATAACCTATATTTACTTGCACATCACCACGGTCATCCATCCAAGCTACTCGAAAGGTAAAAATACGATCAGGCTCAACCATGCGTTCAATAATTTTTGCCTTTTCAAATTCGGGATGTTTGGCATACACATCTTCAATGGAAAGTAACACTTCATGCACGGCTTGTAAAAACTCTTTTTCCGAAGGATGTTTAGCTTCAAGCGCATTCATTAAATTTTTGACGTCCATACTAATAAGATTTACAGGTTATAACTAATAATTTTGATGATTAGAACTCCAAAAATGGAGATTCAAAAAGAGGACAAAACGCCCTTTCAATTACACAACAATTTTAAGGTTTTTTTCTGAGAATAACAAATTTTCAAGACTTATTTTTTCTACTCATTTTATATTAAAAGTAAAGAAAAGAGGTCAATTTTGAATCAAAAATTCATTTTTAAATTGGAGAAAAACAGCAATTGGATAAAGTAACCCAAAAATATACGATAAACGTAGGACAAAAAACCGTTTAATTTACTAATTTTGTCATGAATTATAACACGAAATCCACCAACCATGAAGAAACCACCTAGCATAAAAAAACTCTATTTCAAAGATACGTCGTTCGCCAATTTAATGAAGAAACGTATTTACAATGTGCTACTTATTGCGAGTAACTACGATGCTTTCATGCTGGAAGAGGACGGACGCATTGATGAACAAATTTTCAACGAATATCACTCTCTAAATTTACGTTATCCACCGCGTTTTACGCTCGCTAGCAGCGAAGAAACAGCCTCAGAATTATTGCAAAAATTGGCGTTCGATTTGATTATTATCATGCCCAATAATGACAGTATCGACACGTTCAATTATACTAAAAGAGTTAAACAACAATTTCCAAAACTACCCATCGTACTCCTTACGCCCTTTTCACACCAAATAACTCACCGACTCAAAGATGAAGATTTAAGCGCTATCGACTATGTTTTTAGCTGGCTGGGGAATTCTGATTTACTTTTGGCAATTATCAAATTGATAGAAGATTCGATGAATGTTGAGGCTGACGTCACTTCGGTAGGCGTTCAAATCATCTTACTAGTCGAAGATTCTGTGCGTTTTTACTCCTCTTTT